>JAKAUH010000335.1 GCA_021818605.1 Planctomycetota bacterium | reverse complement strand
GACCTCCATCACCAGGTCGGGGCGCTCCCAGTAGTCGTTGCCGATGCGCCGGGAGTTCTCGCGTTTCATGAAGAGGAGGTCGGGCTCGCGGACTTTGCCCGCTCGCAGGCGGACCTTGAGGGGAGCAAACAGGACGAGGCCGAGGTGCCTGGAGTCGCCCCAGTCGTAAAGGGTCCGATACAGGTACGCCAGGATGAGCTGATGGACAGTTGTCGGCATCGGCAACACCTCGAGGAAGCCGTCGGAGTACTCGAGGAGCAGGTTGTCATCGAGCGACAGGTACTCCTCCTCGGTGCAGGGGAACCGCACGGGGAAGACCTGTGCGGCCTCCCATTCGGGAGTCCACGCCGCCGCCTCGGGGGCCAGTTGTGCCAGCGAGATCCTCAGACCGGTCGCCATGTCAAATCCCCTCTCCGTCTCCGTCGATCGCGCGACGTTTCAACCGTGGCCATAGCCGCGGTCGAACGCCTCGAGGTCGCGCATGTAGGCGCCATAGGTGGTACGGAAGGTGTCGTAGTCGATCGTCCAGCGCGGGGAATCCTCGGTATGCCGGTGGCAGTGCTCCTCGATCAACCGGTGCAGGAACTTGAACAGGTGCCGGGGCGTTCGCAGGTTGGCCAGCGACTCCTTGAGATAGTCGTCGCTGATCGCCTCGTCGATGAACCGGCGCAGCCTCGGGGAATCGCCGTTGTTCGACGGCTCGGGATGGCACGCCCGCAGCCGGTCGCTGGCCAGGTCATACAGCGACGGGCCCGTCCAGCGCAGGGGCTTGATCATGTTCAGCTTGTCGGGCCGGGCGCGGTCGTAGAACTCCTTGTCTTCCTTCTCGAGGTAATAGGCCAGCTCGATCGGCAGCAGGAGCTTCACGCCCAGCCCGGTATGCCGGAGGAACTTGTGGTCGAGCAGCGGCCAGATGAGGGCGCGCATCTTCCGCGGGTCGCCCTCGACCTGCTGCGGCTCGTCGACCCGGTCGATCAGCACGACGACGCCGGAGTAGCCGAGCGTGTGCAGCACCCCCTGGAACTTGCGGAACAGCTCATAACGCTCCTCGGCTCCCAGCCGGGTCGCCGTGGGGAGCGGCTGCCCGCCCAGCTCGGATGGCTTGAACCAGAGCAGCTCCCACCTCAGTGCCGAGGGGTCGCGGTTGAGCACGCGGAGTCCCTTGCGGATGTCGCGGGCGAACCACTCGGCCCGCGCCAGCCGCCAGCCCCAGTAGAGCCACCCGACGAGGATCGGCACCAGCAGCCACGGGAGGACGGTCCACTTCAACAGCGACGGGATCATGGCGATCAGGCCGATGACCAGCAGGGTCGTCCCGACGCCGATCTGGAGATCCCGGCGCGTCCAGAGCGGCCGGAAGCCCGACCTTCGCCGCAGCTTACCCCACCGCCTCGCGATCGGCTCGCCCGTCGAGGCGTCGTAGAGCGCCGCCAGCAGCAGCAGGTCGCGCCGCTGATCCAGCGAGAGCACGGACAGGTCGACTCGCTCGTTTGTCAACAGGTCGACAAGGTGCGTCACGCCGAGCGACAGGATGGCGTCCATGTGGTCCGACAGTCGCCAGGAATCGAGCACCTGGTTCATGTCGCGGGCCCGGATCGCCGTCCGGCAGTTGTCCAGGTACGGGTTGAAATCGTCGTACGAGACCACGAACACCCGCTCGTCGGGATTGGCCTGGTTGTAGGTGTCGAGCTCGGAGAAGGCCTGGAGCCGCAGCGCGGTCTTGCCGCTCCCCTTCTCGCCGAACACCAGCGCCGTCGATGGGTCGGCCGGGCTTCCGAAGAACTTGTTCCAGGCGGGATGATGGATCGTCGCCAGGCATCGCCGTTTGAACACGGTGTCCGTCTGGGCGTCCTCCTCGCTGAACGGATTGCCGACGATCCCGTGATGCTTGAAGAACTGTTCCAGCTTCATCCCCGGCTACGCCTTTCCGTGATCGGTCCCGACCGGCCGGGCGGGCACCGTAACCCGCCCCGATCGATCGCGTTTCGTCCGTCCTCGCCGATCCCTCGCTCCTTTTCGTCTTACCTGATTCGGCCGCAACCCGCAATCGGAGGCGATCGTCCTCGCCTCTCCAGCGCTCGGTCCGGCCGCTCGCGGCACTGCTCAATTCCGGAGTCCTCGCCCGATGTCGTCGTCCAGACGGAAGTTATGCGGCGATCGCTCGGGTTTCCATGCCTGGATGTGGGTGGTGATGCTCGGTGCGATCGCCGGATGCAGCGAGGATCGGCGTGGTCCCGGCGGTCCGCCGGCCGCCCCGTTTCGGGTCGCCGCCGCGAGCGACCTCCAGGCGGTGCTGCCAGCGCTGGCGGAACGGTTTCGGGCCGGCGGAGGCACCGGGATCACCCCCACGTTCCAGTCATCGGGCGTACTGGCCCGCCAGATCGAGCAGGGTGCGCCGTATGACCTGTTCTTCGCGGCCAATGAGAAGTTCGTCCGGGACCTCGCGGCCCGGGGTGCGATCCGGCCCGAGTCGGTGCGGAACTATGCCCGTGGCTCACTGGTCCTGGCCGTCCATCGGGACGCGGCCGACCGGATCAAATCGCTGGCCGACCTGGCGCGGCCCGAGGTCAAGCGGATCGCTGTCGCGAACCCCGAGACCGCACCCTACGGCAAGGCGGGTCAGCAGGCGCTCGAGCGCTCCGGGCTATGGGATTCGCTCCGCCCTCGGATCGTCGTGGCCGAGTCGGTGCGGCAGGCGCTGCTCCACGCGCAGAACGGCGATGTCGAGGCCGCGCTCGTCGGCCGGGCGATCGCCGACGTGCCCGAGGTCGTCGCTTTCGGCATCGATCCGGCGCTGTATGATCCGATCGTCCAGGCGCTGGGGATCGTCTCCGATTCCTCGCGGCAGCGCGAGGCCGAGGCCTTCGCGAGCTTCGTCCTCGGTGCGGAGGGGCAGGGGGTCTTGAAGCAATTCGGCTTTCGACCCGGGATAGATGAATCGAAGCAGGAGAAGACCGGCAAAACCCCGGGCGGTCGCGAAGGCGATGCCAGGGAGCTAAAGTGATGGTCGGGCCGCGGCGGCGCGGGTCGCGTCGCGTCGCGTCGCGTCGCGTCGCGTCGCGTCCTTCGACTCCAGGATCGCTGATGCAACTGCTTGGACCTTTCTGGCTCTCGCTCAAGGTGGCCTCGCTGGCGACCGGGCTGATCGTCGCGATCGGGCTGCCGGCGGCCTGGCTGCTGGCGCGTCGCGAGTTCCCCGGCAAGTCGCTGCTCGCCGGCGTGTTGATCCTTCCCCTTGTGCTGCCGCCGACCGTACTGGGGTACTACCTGCTCCAGGTGCTCGGCCGCCGGTCGCCGGTCGGGCACTGGCTGGAGGCGACGCTCGGCCTCACGCTGGTCTTCCACTGGTCGGGCGCGGTGGTCGCCTCGGCGGTCGCGGCATTTCCGCTGTTCCTGCTGCCGGCGCGAGGCGCGTTCGAGTCGGTCGATCCGGGCCTCGAGGACGTCGCCCGTCTGCTGGGCCGGAGCGAGACCTCGGTCTTCCTCGCTGTGACCTTGCCCCTGTCGTGGCGGGGACTGGCGGCGGGGATCGTGCTCGCCTTCGCCCGCGCGCTGGGCGACTTCGGCGCGACCTTGATGGTCGCGGGCAACATTCCCGGCGTGACTCGCACCGCCTCGCTGGCCATTTACGATGCGATCGTCCTGGGCGACGATCCGTCGCTCGCCGGACGTCTCACGCTGCTGATCTCGGGCGTCTCGATCCTGGCGCTCGTCGTCGTCCAGCGCACCATGCCGGGGCGGAGGCTTGCGCGGTGACCGGTCCTTCGCCTCATGCTCTCGACGTGCGACTGGCTCACCGGATCCACGCGGGCCTGGATCTCGATGCCCGGCTCGCCATCGACCGTGAGATCGGCATCGTCTTCGGGCCGTCGGGCGCGGGCAAGACGACCCTGCTGCGGTTGATCGCCGGCCTGGCTCGGCCCGACTTCGGCCACGTCCGGCTCGATGGCGACTCCCTCTTCGACGCCTCGAGCCGAATCAACGTCTCACTTCGTCACCGACGGATCGGCATGATCTTCCAGGACGACCGGCTGTTCCCGCACCTGGACGTCGGGGCCAACGTGCGATTCGGTCTCAAGGGCTGGCCGCGCGACCAGGCCGACGCCCGGCTCGCCGAGGTGGCCGCGCTCTGCGGTGTCGAGCATCTGCTGGGCCGCTCGACCGAGTCGCTCTCCGGCGGCGAGCGGCAGCGCGTCGGGCTGGCGCGTGCCCTGGCGCCTCGGCCGCGGCTATTGCTCTGCGACGAGCCCGTCTCGGCACTCGATTCCGACAGCCGGCAGGCGATGGTCCGCCGCCTGAGGGACGTCCAGCGCACCCTGGCGATCCCGATGCTCTACGTCACACACAGCGTCGCCGAGGCCGTCGCGCTTGGCTCTCGGCTGTTCCTCATGGAGCGCGGCCGGATCGTCGCTTCCGGAGCGCCGCTCGATGTCCTCGCCTCGGCCCGACGCGCCGGCGACGGCACGATTCCGATCGAAGGCGTCTTCAACGTGTTCCCTGCCCGTGTCCTGGATCATCCGCCCGGTCAGCCCGGCAGCCGCATCCGCCTCGACGACGGCCCCGAGCTGATCGTCGGCGCCCTCGACCGGTCCGCCGGCAGTCCGTTGCTCGTCCAGGTTCGGGCTGACGACATCCTGCTCGCCAGGCATCCCGTCGACGGACTCTCTGCGCGCAACCAACTCGCCGGTGTTGTCGAGCGCGTCGTCTCGCGCGGCCCCGAGGCCGAGGCCGTCATCCGCACGGGCGGCCTGGTCTGGATCGTCAGCCTCGTCGAGCCCGCCGTCACCCAGCTCGGCCTGGCGCCGGGAGCCGCCGTCCACCTGATCATCAAGGCCCGGAGCTGTCACGTCCTCCCAGCCGAAGGCTCCAGCACCGGCACCTTTTGACAACTCGCGGAACACATCGGCCGTGCCTCTTGACAACCGTCCGAAAGAAACTACGATAAAACCAAATCTAAAAAACCAAATCGCATAGCGAAACTCGGTTCCGAAGGAAGGAGGCAAGCGATGGCTCGACCGCCGGCGCGAGAGTTGACCGAGCGTGAGCTGGAGGTGATGCACGTGTTCTGGGACCGGGGCGAGTCGTCGGTCGCGGACGTGCGGGACGCGCTGGCGGCGAAGGGACTGGACCGTGCCTACACGACGATCGCGACGCTGGTCCGGATCCTCACGGACAAGGAGTTCCTGATCCAGACGAACAACGAGCGTCCGTTCTCGTACAGGCCGGCGCGGTCGTACGAGGACGTGTCGCGGAAGCTGCTGCGGGAGCTGATCGACCGGGTGTTCCGGGGCTCGCGCGAGCAGTTGCTGGTGCGTCTGATGGAGCAGAGGAAGCTGACGGCCAGGGAGCGCGCGCTGCTCCGGGACGCGCTCAACCGACGGGAGGACCGATCATGAACGCGCTGGGACTCTTGCTGGTGGGGAGCATCGCGCATGCGACGGCCTTCGCGGTGCTGGGCATGGGGGCGTACCTGGCCTTGCGGCGGTGGGGCCCGGCGGCCGGCGCGCTGGCGGCCGGGTCGAGCCTGGGCGTCATGGCCGCGGTCGCTGTGCTGGTAATCAGCCCCTGGCCGCGCTGGTGGACGCTGGGGCTGAATCGGCCGGCCTCGCCGGCTCCGAGGATCGCGGCAGCCGAGGCGGTTTCCTCGCCGTTGCCGTCAGACGTCAAGGCCCCCGCGGCGCCCGATCGAGCACCGGATGTCCCCAGCATCCCGGCCGCGACCGATGCGCCCAACCTGCTGGCGCTCGTGATCGACGAGCTGCGACGGCCCTCCGCGGCTCCGACCAATCGCTCCTGGAGCTGGCGGGAATGGCTGGCTCTGGGCATCCTCGCCGGCGCGAGCGTCGGCCTCGGCCGGCTGGGGATCGGCCTGCTGGGCATTGCACGACTACGGGCGCGGAGCCGCCCGGTGGACGATCGCGAGCTCGACGACCTGCTCCAGCTCCTGCGCGCCGAGCTGTGCTGCACGCGGCCTGTCGAGCTGCGCGAGCTGGACGAGTTGACGACTCCGGCCACGATCGGCTGGCGGCGGTCGGTGCTGCTCTTGCCGGCCGAGTGGCGATCGTGGGATGCCGACGAGTGCCGCGCGGTGCTGGCGCACGAGCTGGCGCACGTCCGCCGCGGCGACTTCGCCGCGGGGGTCGCCGCGCAGCTCGCGCTGGCCCTTCAGTTCCATCACCCGCTGGCGCACTGGCTGGCGAGCCGGCTCCGGCTGGAGCAGGAGCTGGCGGCCGACGCCTGGGGCGCCCGGCTCTCGGGCGGCAAGCCTTCGTATCTCGCGACGCTGGCCCGCATGGCCCTGCGCCGCGACGGCCGCGCCATCACATGGCCGGCGCGGGCCTTCCTCCCTTCTCATGGCACCTTCGTCCGGAGGATCGAGATGTTGAAGAATCACGGACCCATACGCCATGTCACCCTTTCGACCACCGCCCGCGTGGTCACGGTCGCCGGGCTCATCGCATCGGGCCTGCTCGTCGCGGGCCTGCGTGGGCCGCTGGGCGATTCGCCCGCGATGGCCCAGGAGCAGCCGGCCGCCGCCGGCGCCCCGGCCGCGCCGGGCTCGTACAACCTGGCCTTCGTGCCCGACGACGCGCGGCTGCTCATCGCCGTTCGGCCCGGCAACCTGCTCCATCGCCGCGAGATCCGGTCGCTGCTCACATCGCCATTCGGGTTTGCCGTCAGGACGGGGACGACTTTTGCCCAGGCCTCGGTCCCGGCCGTCGATCTTCCGGTCAAGCCCGAGGAGATCGAACAGGCGATCATCTTCTGGGGGCCCGACGCGAACATCGGTGGCCCGCCGCGAGGCCCGAGGTCCGAACTACCGTCGGGGCTCATCCTGAGAACGAACAGGGCCCAGGACTGGAAGGCCCAGATCAACCACTTCCTGGAGCAAGGTCCGCGAGGCGCTCCGCGCCTCGAGGAGGCGAAACACGAAGGCCAGACCTATTTCCGCCTCGACGGCGGCGGCCTCATGGTCGTCGGCATCTACACGCCCGACGACCGCACCGTCGTTGTGGCCGAGGAGGTCGTGCTCCGCGACCTGATCACCGATCGCAACACGACGGCGCGGCACCACTGGGACGACGCCTGGAAGCGCGTCGCGAAGGGCCAGTTCATGATCGCGCTGGACGCCCGCTGGCTCCGCCGCCAGATCGCCCACATCATGCCGCGCGGCGGTCCTCCGGACGCCCGCATCCTCCTCGACACCTTCGCACCGCTGTACGAGAAGGCCGAGTCCTACGCGGCGAGCATCCAGGTGAACGACCAGTCGGTGGCACTCGACGTCGTCGGCGGGACAACCAATCCCCAGAACGCCCGCGACATCGCCGAGACCGCGCAGGCCATCCTGACCCTTGGCAAGAACGCCCTCCGCGGCGTGAAGCGCGAGGTCGATCGCGATCGTCGCTATGCCGAGGCCCAGGAGTGGCTGATTCAGTCAGCCGACTCGATCCTGACCCAGGCCCAGGTCGAGACAGCCGAGGGTTTCGTCCACCTGCATACCGACGCCCCGGTCGATGTCGCCGAGGGGATTCGCCTCGTGGCGCCGGCAGTCGGCACGGCGAGGGCCGCTGCACGCCGCGCCCAGAGCGCCAATAACCTCAAGCAGATCGGCCTGGCCTTCCACACTTACCACGCGACGACGAATCACTTCCCCGCCGCCGTCAACATGGGCGGCAAGAACAGGAACATCCCCTACAGCTGGCGGGTCGCGATCCTGCCCTACATCGAGCAGCAGGCGCTGTACAAGCAGTACAACTTCGACGAGCCCTGGGACGGCCCGAACAACCGCAAGCTGATCGACAAGATGCCGGCGGTCTACGCCTATCCCGGCCCCGAGGGCTCGTCCTCGCGCGCCAAGGGCCACACCAGCTACTTCGTCTTCACCGGCCCCTCGACGGCGGTGGGTGCGGGTGGCGAGTCGGGGATCCAGAACTTCACCGATGGCACCTCGAACACGATCCTGGCCGTTGAGGGAAAGGCGGAGGTTCCGTGGACCAGGCCCGCGGACATCCCGTTCGACCCGCAGCAGCCCCTGCCCGAGATCGGCGGCTACACCCCGGACGGGACCAACGTCCTGTTCGCCGATGGGTCGGTCCACTTCCTCAAGAACACCGTCAATCCCCGGGTGTTGAAGAAGCTGATCACCCGCGACCGCGGCGAGGTCATCAGCTCCGACCAGTACTGAGCCGTATCGCCGCTGGATTCGCGAGGAGCCGGGTTGTCCCACCTGGGGCGTCCCGGCTCCTTCCGCGCGCGGCGGGCCGGCGACCTGCCTCAATCGACGGATGGCTGGTATATTGGACTCAGTCGGGTGCCGGGTGTGCGGGTCCGAGGCATCGCCGCAGCCACCTGGCCATTCGACGCCTGCGCCTTCCACCGGTCCGGTCCAGCCTCTCGCGGCGAGTGAGTGAGTCCGTCATGCAAGATCCCTACTCGACGACCGCGGATCACCCGCGAGGCGAAGCCGGTGCGGCGCTGGGCCCCGCGCGCGACAGCTTCATCCCGGACCGCCGGCTCGACTCGGTCGGCTCCGAAAACGCCGAGCTGCGCTGGCTGCTCCAGCAACGCCTGCGCGCTGCCTCGGTCGTCCTGGTCGGCGGCTTCGGCCTGTTCTTCCTGCGCTCGCTGCTTTTGCACCGGCTCGAATCGCTCACCGTTCTCTTCCACGCGCTCATCCTTATTCTGTTGACTCTGAGCCTCGGCCTGCTGTCGAGCACCTGGCGGCCGACGCTCCGCGAGCTGCGGATCTACGAGGTCGGCCTGTTCGCCACGGTGACCGTCTTCTTCATGGCCGGGCAATACGTGCAGATGCTGCGCTACGTGCGGTGGCCGAACTCGATGCTGTTCCTGGCGTCGACCAAGAGCACGGTGCTCTGCTCGCTGCTCGTCATGCTTTCCTACGCGATCTTCATCCCCAATACCTGGCGGCGCGCCGCGGCCGTGATCGTCCCGATGGCGGTCGTGCCCCTGGCCGTTCTCTGGATCCTGGCCCTCCTCCACCCTCAGAGCGCGGTGTTGCTGGCCCAGGTCGCCAGCCTCGATCAGGTGACCGAGCACGCCCTGTTTTTGCTGCTGGGCGCGTTCACGGCGATCTTCGGCGCCGGGACGATGCATGCCCTGCGGCTCGAAGTTCGCGAGGCGCGGATGCTCAACCAGTACCGGCTCGGCCGAAAGCTCGGCGGCGGCGGGATGGGCGAGGTCTACCTGGCCGAGCACCGGATGCTCAAGCGCCCCTGCGCCGTCAAGCTGATTCGCCCCGAGCGTGCCGCCGACGCTCACACCCTGGCGCGGTTCGAGCGTGAGGTCCGTGCCACGGCGCAGCTCTCGCACTGGAACACCATCCTGATCTTCGACTACGGCCGCCACGACGACGGCACCTTTTACTACGCGATGGAGTACCTGCCGGGGCTCAGCCTTGACGTGCTCGTCCGCCGCCACGGCCCGATGCCGGCCTCGCGGGTGATCTACCTGCTTCGCCAGGCGTGCGACGCCCTGCACGAGGCACATCAGAACGGCCTGGTCCACCGCGACATCAAGCCCGGGAACCTGTTCGCCGCCCTGCGCGGGGGGCATCACGACGTGACCAAGATCCTCGATTTCGGCCTGGTGAAGACCTTGCAGGGTGGCGACGGAATCCAGCTCTCGCGTGAGGACACCGTCGCCGGCTCGCCCCTGTACATCGCCCCCGAGCAGGTTCTGCTCACCCAGGCCCCCGACCGCCGCGCTGACGTCTATTCGCTGGGAGCGGTCGCGTACTTCCTGCTCACCGGCGAGCCTCCCTTCACGGGCAACAACGCTATGGAGGTGATGATCGCCCACACCAGGGACACCGTCGAGCTGCCGTCGCGGCGACGGCCAGATGTCCCGCCTGACCTGGAGCGAGTGATCCTGCGCTGCCTGGAGAAGCGGCCCGACGACCGGTTCCCGGACATGCCCAGCCTCGCCGCCGCCCTGGCCGCGTGCACCGACGCTGACGGCTGGTCCCCCGAGCAGGCCGCGACCTGGTGGCGAGAGCATCCCAATATCCCCGGGGCTGAACCTTCCCGGCCGGTCGCGCCGCTCGCCGATCAGTCTGGGACTTCCGGCGTCCCGCTCGCGAACTCGTCGCCGACGGGCTCTCTGTCGGGCCTCGAGCCGGCCGAGGCCCCTCGCCGGTTGTGAACACGACGCAGCGAGCCCCAACGACCCGAGCGAGGCCACCCGACCCCATGCGACCGATGCCCACCCCGCACGACCCCGCCGAGGAACGCGCGAGCCTCGCCTGGATGACCGAGCCCCTCGACGCGACCGTGCACCTGGCGTTCGCCTTCGACGTCGGCGACGAGATCGACCTCGAACGGGCCAGAACCATCCTTCAGGGCGAGCCGGGCCAGTTGCCTCGCCGACGCCGGACGCCCGAGTCGATCGGTTACCGCCCCGCCCCGATCCGCGTCGAGGTCGAGCCCGAGGGCATCCGGCTGCCCGGCGACTGGGAGCCCGACCGACCGCCTCGCGGTGAGCTGACTCTCTTCGACTTCGGCGCCGTCTCGCTGACGGTCCGGTTCCCGCTGACGGCCTCGCCGGCCGAGCTGCTCGAGCTGGCCGCCACGCTGGCCGAGCCCGCGCCTCTGACCGAATCCGCCCGCCGGCTGCTGGCGCCCTGGCTCGCCCGGATCGAGCCGGCCGTCCACGACTTCGCCGTCAGCGACATGAGCGAGGAATACATCGTCTTCCAGCTCGCCGGCCGACGCCCGAGCTGGCTGGACCAGCGGGCCGAATGGATCGCCGGCATGGTCCGCCTCGAACCCGGTCCCTTGAGCCCCGCCGAGGTCCGCGAGGCCACCCGGCTGAGCCTCTCCTACACGCCCACCGACCTCGTCGTGCTCGACTGGGCCGCCGGATTTGTCGCCGACACCGACTGCGCCGACACGCTCCAGGTCATCGAGTTCGCCAACGTCCAGTTGCTGGAGTTCCGCCACATCGACGACCGCCTGGATGATCGCCTCGAGGCCGCCTACCGGCTGATCCGCCCCGATCGACGCCCCTCAAGGCTGCCGAGGTTCTGGACGCTGCACGGCGATGCCGTCCGCCAGATCCGCGAGATGGAGATCGAGGCCACCAGCCTGTTCGAACGGGTCGACAATGCCCTGAAGCTGATCGGCGACCACTACCTCGCCCGCGTCTTCGAGGTCGCCTCGGCTCGGTTTCACCTGCGCGACTGGCAGCAGAGCATCCGCCGCAAGCTCGAGACCGTCGGCGACGTCTACGACCTGCTGGTCCAGCAGGCCGGCGGCCAGCGGATGGAGGCGCTCGAGATCACCGTGGTCGTGCTGATCACGCTCGAGATCATTCTGGCCGTCTGGCGGCATTGAGGCGATCAGTGGAAATATGGATCGACCTCGGCGTCCGTAGGCTTCGCGGTGGCACGGACCCGCTCCTGGTCGCGGGGCAAATGCCGAGAGCCGAGCAGGAAGAAGAACGCCGCCAGCCCCAGTACCGGCGCCACCGACAGCATGGCGACGGTCAGATTGGTGCCGTCGACCGGCGAGGCGCCGATCGAGGCGAAGAACCGGCCGATCGACGACGACGCGACCGACGGCTGGCCCAGATACTCCGAGACCCATCCCAGCAGCGGCGGCGACGCGATGTCGCCGAAGACGTGCATCAGGAAGATGAACAGGGCAAACCCCGCGGCGCGGCGGTTCGCTGGCACGACGTTGGCGGTGACCGTGTTACACGGCCCGAGCACCATCGACATCAGTACCGAGGCGCCAAAGAGACATCCCAGCGATGACCGGCGGTCCGACAGAAGGATCGCCCCAACCCCCAGCGGGATCGCGCTGAACACGACCAGCATCGCCAGGATCAGGTAGCCTCGTCGCGTGACCTTCAGCGAGAGGTCGGCCAGGAACGTTCCCATCGCGATGCCGATGAGGCCGGCCATCGCCAGCAGGCCGCCGATCCAGACATTGGTCTGCTCCAGCGACATTCCGCGCACCCGCTGGTAGAAGATCGAGCCCCAGGTCACGTAGGCCCCCGTGGCGAATGTCACGGCCGCCATCCCGGCGGTGTTGTAGACGAAGGTCGGCGTGCGGAACAGCTCGATGTAGTCCCGCAGCTTCGGGCGGTTTTCCTTGCCGTCCGTCGAGGACTCCTCTGACGCCCCGCGACCGGGGTCGAGGATCACCAGCCCGGCCAGCGCGGCGACCAGCCCCGGGATGCCCACGACGTAGAAGACCGACCGCCATCCCAGACGGGCCGCGATGACCCCCCCGGCCACATAGCCCAGTGCGGTGCCCAGCGGCAGTGCCAGGTAGTAGATCCCCAACGCTCGCCCACGTTTCTTCACCGGGAAGAGGTCCGAGAGCAACGCCGGGGCGATCACGCCGTAGCTCGCCTCGCCGATGCCCAGGATCGCCCGCCAGATGAACATGTGGGAGTAGTTCGTCGAGAACGCGGTCCCGACCGTCGCCAGGCTCCATAGCGCCACTCCGCCCGCGAGCAGCCTCCGCCGGTGATAGCGGTCGCCCAGCCAGCCCGTCAGCGGCGAGATCAGCGTGTAGACCAGCATGAACGCCGTGCCCAGAATGCCGAACCGGGCGTCCGAGATGACCAGCTCGTCCTGGATCTGCTTCCCCACGGCGAAGAACGCGTAGCGGTCCACGTAGTTGAGCAGGTTCATCGCGAACAGGATCGCCAGCGCGAAATACGCGCCGCCGATCGACGGCAGACCGCCGGTTTTCTGGTGGCCGGGACCGGGTTCCGCGACGGATTCCGACTTCGGGGCATGCATGGACCGAGAGCCTCGACGGGATGATATTCGATTTCGGGGGAACCATCGTTTATACCGGTTCGCGGCCGGTCTGGCGAGGGTCCCTCGGCCGGCCGCGAGGAACAGCAGGGCCGGGGCCCGGCCGGGATCGAGCACTCCTCAGAGCGGCCGAGTTCTCGTATATTGGGAGGGCACATCGTGCGTCGGATTGACGGGGTTTCCGAGTTCGCGACAGCGGCGGAGCGACCTCAATGCTCTCGGCGAGTGTCCCACAGTCGCAGTCCGTGCGGGGCCGTTACCGCAAATCGCTCAGCATCAACCTGGCCGAGGGCTCGGTGATCCTCGATCGCGACCTCCGCGCCAATGGGACCCGCCGTGAAGCATGTCAGTTCATGGCAATCCTGGTCGGCGCGTGGTTGTTGACGGCGCTTTTGATTGCCCAGGCCTGGACGCATCCGGGCCGGCCCGCCCTCATCGCCGCGGGCCTCGCGTCAGCTTGCAGTCTGTTGCTCTGCTGGTACGCCCTTCGGCGCAGATCG
>JAKAUH010000801.1 GCA_021818605.1 Planctomycetota bacterium | reverse complement strand
TGCGCCAGCTCGAGGCGAAGGGCGCGGTGGGTCATGAGGCGCACGAGCGCACTTTTGTGTTCTTCCCCAAATTGAAGGAAGACCGGGTCAAGAAGACCGCGACTCGCGAGTTGCTCGACCGGGTCTTCGGCGGCAACGTGGGGAGCATGGTCGCGCACCTGCTGAAGCAGGAGCGGCTATCGCGGGCCGAGGTGGACGAATTGCGGCGATTGATCGAGCAGCAGCCGAAGGACTGACCACCAGGCCCCGACGAAATGGGGACTGGCTCCGAGTCTTCGAGGTGCCTGTCCCCATTTCGTCGGGGCCTCTTGCGAGGGAGCCACGACCATGACATGGCAAGCGATCACGGCCGGGTCGTCAGCCCCGGCGGAACTCCTACTGACCTGGCTGGTGCAATCGTCGGCACTGCTGGCGATCGGCCTGATCCTGGGCCGAGTGTCGCGGCGATGGGGGCCGGCGGTGCAATCGGCCGTCTATCGCACCACGCTGGCCGCGGTGCTGCTCTGCCCGATCGTGTCGTTGGCGATGGCCGCGATGGGCTTTGGCGGATTGGTGCTCAGGCTGCCCGAACTGGCCTCCGTTGAGCAGGTGGCGCCGACGGTCGCCGAGCGATCGACGCCGATCACCCCGGCGCCGGTCGCCTCGAACATGCCGATTCCCATCGAGCCCCAGCCGGCCGATCCGATGGGCGCGACTCCAGGCCCGGCGGGACCGCGGATCCAGACCGCGAGCATGCCCAACCCGACACCGATCCCGGCCGCTCACGAAATCGAACGTCCCCGGACAACACCGGCCATCGCGACGTTCGCAATCGGCCTGGTCGCACGCCTGGGCCTCGCGCTCATCGGCCTTTGGGTCGTCGGATCACTCACGCTCCTCACTCGCCTGGCCGTCGGCCAGTCGCGGATGGCCCGCCTGCGGCTGGGCGCGGTGCCGGCCGACCTCGAGGCCGAGGCCCTTTGCAGAACCCTGGCGAACCAGATGCGGCTGGACCCGCCGTCGGTGCTGTGCAGTCCGTTCCTGTCGAGCCCCTGCCTGGATGGCCTGCGCCGTCCCGCGATCCTGCTGCCCGAGGAGTCCGAGGCCAACCTGCGCGAGACCTTCATCCACGAGCTGGCCCATCTCTCTCGCCGCGACGGACTGTGGAACCTGCTGCGACGCCTGGCCTCGGCGCTCTTCTGGTTCCAGCCCCTGCTCTGGGTCCTCTCGCGCCGGATCGAGGAATCGGCCGAGGAGGTCTGCGACGACTTCGTCGTGGCCTTCGGCTCCGACCGGACTCGGTACGCCGGTCACCTGCTCGAACTCGCCGGCCGCACGATGCCGCCCCTGGCACCCGCGGGCGTCGGGATGATCTCGCTACCGTCGATGCTGGGCCGCCGCATCCGCCGGATCCTCGATTCCTCACGCCAGCTCTCGACCCGCGTCGGCCGCCGCGCGATCGCCGCAACCCTGATCGCCGGCCTCGTCGGCACGATCCTCGCGGGCCTGGTCGGAGTCGGCACCGCGGCCCGTGCGGTCCAGGATGATAAGAAGGGCAACGAGAAAGCCACCGCCGCCGACGGTCCAAAAATCGTGAGGGGCCAGGTCGTCGACCCCGATGGCAGGCCGGTCGCCGGCGCCCGGGTGGTCGACCTCGAATACCTCGCCCCGACGACCACGGTCGACACGGATAATTATCGGATGGGCTCGGGCCACTGGCCCTGGACGCGCCGCGAGCTCGATCGGGGCGTCACCGACGCCGATGGCCGCTACCGGCTCTCGATCCGCCCGAGTGCTCCGGACGCATCACTCGACGAAAACGCGAGGAAGAACTGGAACATCCCGCTGGTCATCGCCCAGGCAACCGGCTACGGACCCGCCTGGTGGGACGGCTCGCGCGACCTGCCGGCCGAGAAACCCCTGCGCCTGGTGAAGGACGACGTGCCGATCGAGGGCCGAGTCCTCGACCTCGAGGGCCGGCCGGTCGCCGGTGCCACGATCCAGGTCCGTCGCCTGATTGCTCCCCAGGGCCAGCCCGAGTTCGAGAAGTGGCTGGCCGCGATGCGGCCGAACGCCGGTGGCACCCGGCCGGAATACCCAGGCTGGTCATTCATGGAGCTGACCGCGGGAACCCCGGCGCTCTGGCCTCCGGTGCACACCGACGCCGACGGCCGGTTCCGGCTCACCGGCATCGGCCGGGACCGGATCGCGACGCTGGATGTCACCGGCGACTCGATCGCCTTCCAGCAGATCCAGGTCATCACCCGCGACCTCGGCGCAACGGCGATCAGGGGCGAGCGCGCCAGCGGCACCAGCCTGGTCGATCCCGATTACCACGGCGCGCGGTTCACGATGATCGCGCAGCCGGGCCAGGCGATCGAGGGAACCGTACGCGATGCCCGCACGAAGGCGCCGATCCCGGGTGTCACGGTCGCCGTGCAGACGCTGGCCGGTACGACAACGGGCGTCGAGGGCCTGGCCTCCGCCGTCACCGGTACGGACGGTGGCTATCGCCTCGCCGGGCTACCGAAGGGCGAGGGACACCGGCTGGGCCTCTATCCGCCGATCGATCGGCCGTATTTTCTCAACGATAACCTGCGGACGCCGAAGGCGCCCGGGCTGGGGCCGGTCCGCCTCGACATCGACCTGAAGCCCGGCATCTGGATCACCGGCCGCGTGACGGATGCCCGCACCGGCCGGCCGTTGCAGGCGGCGATCCACTATTTCCCGTTCCTGGCCAACGAGCATGCCGAGGGTTATCCGAACTTCCAGCCCGGGCTCTCGCCGTTCTGGACGGGCAACCGTTACCGCACCGATGCCGAGGGGAACTATCGGGTCGTCGGCATCCCCGGCCGCGGGATCGTGGCGGCGCACAGCTTCGACGGCACATACCGCATGGGCGTCGGTGTCGATCGCCTGTCGGTCCAGCCCGGCCCGCGCCAGGATCGCGCCTTCGGCCTGCCGACCTACAACGCGATGAACCCGCTCGAGTACCACGCGGTGGCCGAGGTGAATCCGACCGAACGGGCCAATGTGGTCCATCAGGACCTGGTCCTCGAGCCCGGTCGGTCGCTGGTCGTCCAGCTCGTCGATCCCGAGGGCAAGCCCGTGACCGAGGCCTCCGCGCACGGTCTTCATCCGCTGGGGAACGATGGGCATTACTCGGGCCTCGACGAAAAGAGCCGGGTCGAGGTGACGGGACTGGATCCGAAGGTCTCGCGCACGGTCGTTTTCCAGCACCACGCCCGAAAGTTGGGCGCGACGCTCGTCATCAGGCCCGGCGAGTCGGTCGACGGCGTACGGACGGTCACCCTGCGACCGTGCGGAACCGTCACCGGCCGGCTGGTCGACAACGAGGGCAAGCCGGTCGCCGCCACGATCGAGCTGGGTGTGAACCACGGCGACAACAACGCGACGGGCGGGCTCACGCCCGGTTACAGGGTCGGCGACGACGGTCGCTTCCGGCTCCAGAAATTGATCCCCGGCGCGACGCACCAGGTCCGCGCCGCCGACCCGGTCCGGCCCGGGACGAAGATGGCCCGCGAGCGGTTTCAGGCGTTCGCAATGGCCGAGCGGCTGGTGGCCGAACCCGGCCAGGTGATCGACCTGGGCACGTTCAACGTCGAGACCGGCCAGCGCGTCAAGGAGCCCGACCAGCCGGCGCGGAAAACCGAGGATCGCCCGGCGGAGTCGTTCCGCGAGATGCCCATCACCGGCCGGATCCTCGACCTGGAGGGCCATCCCGTCGCCGGCGTGAAGGTCCGCGTGACCGGGATCACCAAACCGAAGAGCGGCGACCTGTCGCCCTGGATCGAGGCGATCCGCCGCGGCGAGCCCCCGTGGGTCGCCTACAAGCACATCGAGGAAGAGAAGGACGAGACGAAGGTCCCGAAGAGCTTCGTCGAGACCGACAGGGACGGCCGCTTCCGGCTGGGCGGGATTGCAGCCGAGTGCCACGTCGGCATCACGATTGAGGGCCCGACGATCGCCTACACGAGCCTCGAGGTCGTCACGCGGAAAATGGAACCCTTCAAGGCCAACGGGTTCTCGAACACGTACGGCTCGGGCGTCCAGACGATTCACGGCGCTGACTTTACCTACACCGCCGGCCCGGGCCGAGCCATCAAGGGCGTGGTCCTCGACGCAAAGACGAAGAAGCCGATGGGCGACGTCGGCGTGTGGAGCTATGGCTTCGCCGGGTCGACCTTCGTCGGCATCAAGAGCCTGAAGACCACGACCGACTCGGCCGGCCGGTTCCGGCTCGAGGGGATGCCCAAGGGCCGCGGCAACCAGTTGCTGATCGTCCCCAACGACGATCAGCCTTACTTCATGCAGGAATTCCGGGTCCCCGACACGGCGGGCCTGAAACCCGTGGCCGTCGAGATCGTTCTGCACCGGGGCGTTTTTATCGAGGGGAAGGTCACGGAGAAAGGCACGGGCAAGCCCGTCGCCGGCGCCTTCATGCACTACTTCCCGTTCCTCGATAACCCATTCGCCCAGCAGACGCCCGAATTCCGGCGCGGCGGATACACCGACGGCGCCGGACACCAGGATCGCTACAAGACGAAGCCCGACGGCGGCTATCACCTGGTCGGATTGCCGGGGCACGCGCTCGTCGGCGCGGTTGACTTCTCGGGCAAGCCCTACCGTCGCGGGGCGGGCTCCGAATCCATCAAGGGAATGAACAAAAACGGTCACTTTCCCGTGTGGAACAATCCCGTCCCGCCGGGCCGGTATTTCCCGACCTCGATGAAGGAGATCAACCCCGACGCGAAGGCTGAGACCGTGCACCTCGATATCGAGATGGACCCCGGCGCGAAGGTGGGCCTCCGCGTGGTGGATCCACAGGGCAAGCCGGTGGAGGGCGTGACTGCGATCGGGCGCGCCGATCGCGGAAGCCAGGATCGCGGGCCCCAATCAGGCTCGACATTCGATGTCGAGGGCCTCGGACCCAGCGAGGATCGGACGGTCGTGCTCCAGCACGAGTCGCGGAAGCTCGGCCGTGTGATCCAGGTGAAGCCCGGAGACGACGCGAAGGAACGGGTCACCGTCAAGCTCGAGCCGGCGGCCACGATCACCGGGCGGGTCGTTGACGCCGACGGTCAGCCGGTCCCCGGCGCGCTGGTCGGAACCCATCCACAGCCCGGCGGCGCCTTCTCGCCCCGGCTGCCGGAGGTCGTTTCGGGAAAGGACGGGCGGTTCACCTTCGCCAACATCCCCGTTGGCTGTCAGTACGGTGTGTACGCCCGGAGCGGCGCGTCGTACGTGGACACGAAGTTCGCCTGGAAGAAGGACATCACCGTCCGCCCGGGCGAGACGACCGACATCGGCGACCTGAAATTCGACCGGAATTGACCGTCGGATTCTGTCTCGAAATCCCTGGGCGGTCTTCCCGTAGGTCAGGCTTTTAGCCTGACTCCGGAGCCATCCGTCAGGCGAGGCAACGATCCGAGTAACCGGCGCCGTGAGTCGCCGGTCCGCCGGAGTCAAACACGCGACCGATCCACACGATAAGGGAGGAGGAACAAGCGATGTCTTCATCGCCCTGGTCGCGGTACCGACCGAGCCGGAGCAATCTGTGGAACCTCGCCCGGGCCTGGACGCTCCGGCGCCGGGCAGGGTTCGCAGCCACCTGGAGCGAGCTCGACCGCGACCTGAAGGACGGGCCCGACACCGCGATCGACCGCGTGCTGGCGGGTCAGTGCCGGACGGCCGGCGTCCCGGCCGATTTCGCCGCGACCGCCGACCTCCTGGGCAACGCGGCCGCCGCCACGAGCGACGCCGACCGGCTCCAGGCCTGGTGGCTCTACCGGATGCTGTTCACGCCCGACCCCTTGACCGAGCGCCTGACGCTCCTGTGGCACGACCACTTCGCCACCAGCCAGCTCAAGGTCGAGGACGTCGAGTCCATGCACGACCAGAACATCACAATCCGCCGCCACGCGCGTGGACCGTTCAGCGAGCTGCTCCGGGCGATGCTGCGCGACCCGGCGCTCCTGGTCTGGCTCGATGCCCCATCCAACCGCAAGGGCAAGCCGAACGAGAACCTCGCCCGCGAGCTGATGGAGCTGTTCACCCTCGGCGTCGGGAATTATTCCGAGCGCGACGTGAAGGAAGCCGCCCGGGCACTCACCGGCCGCACGGTCCTCCAGGGCCGATACGCCTTTCGTGCCGAGCATCACGACGATGGCGAGAAATCGGTTCTGGGCAAGACCGCCCGGCTCGACGGCGATCGCCTGGCTGACGTCCTGCTCGATCAGCCGGCCACGTCACGACGATTGGCGTGGCGGCTTTGTCGTGAGTTCCTGGGCGAGGGCGTGGCCGATGACAGGGCGATCGCCGCGCTGGCCGAGAGCCTGCGGGCCGACCATCTCCACATCGGCCGCGCGGTCGAGACAATCCTCCGCTCCGAGTTGTTCTTCTCGCCGAGAAACCTGCACGCGCGGGTGTCATCTCCAGTCGAGTTCGTGGTGGGTGCAGTGCGGGCCCTCGAGCAATTCACTCCGCCGCCGAGCACGCTGCTCCTCGCCGAGTGGACGGGCAAGATCGGCCAGGCGCTGTTCTACCCGCCCAACGTCGGCGGCTGGCCGGGCGGGCGGAGCTGGCTCTCGGGCCGCACGGTGATCGCCCGCGCGAACTTCGCCGCGGCGCTGGCCGAGGGCCGGCTCGCGGCAGGCTCGCACGTGGAAACGCTGGACCTGCGCGGCCTGGCCGCGCGTTCTGGTCGCAGCAGCGATCCCCTGCCCTTCTTCCACGAACTGCTGACCGGCCAGCCGCTCGATGAGAACGCGTTCCGCCAGGGCGTCAAGCAATCCGAGACCGCTGGCGGCACGGCCGACGAGCGGTTCAACCGGGCCGTTGCTTTGGTACTGGCGCGACCCGAGGCGCAGTTGGTTTAAGACTTCAACACGTAAAATAAAAAAATGTGAAAAAAGTTCAATAGAAGGGAGGGGTGTCGCACGAGGTTGGTCCGTCTCCTCCGCGTCCTTTTCCGTGTATTCCGTGTATTCCGTGGTTCAATTCTTTGATTTTGATCGGAATTCCGAACCACAGAACACACCGAATACACGGAATGAATACGATTGATAATGTGAGCCTATTTATTCGTGGGTGTTTTCTTCCATGGCTCGAATTCCCGAGGTGATATCCATGCTCACCCGCCGCGAGATTCTCAGGCGATCATCGGTGCTCTCGCTCGCGCCGATGCTTCCCGCATTCTTGACCCGCACGGCGATCGCCGCGAAACCCGAGCGCGACGCGCGAATCCTCGTCGTCGTCCAGCTCGACGGTGGCAACGACGGCATCAACACGGTTGTCCCCTACCGCGACGAGGCCTATCCTCGCCTGCGCCGCGAGCTGCGGATCGCCGGTGACAGGGTCTGCAAGCTGAATGACGAGGTCGGGCTCCATCCTTCGATGCGATCGGCGGCGGACATGGTGCAGGACGGCCGCCTGGCGATCGTTCAGGGCGTGGGGTATCCCAACCCCGATCGGTCGCACTTCCGCAGCATGGCGATCTGGCAGACGGCCAGCCCCGAGGATCCCGGGCCCGCGTCGAACGGCTGGCTGGGTCGGGCACTCGATGCCATCCCCGGGCGCCGTGATCCATCAGCGGTGTTCATTGGCCGCCGCGAGTTGCCTCGGGCCTTGCGCTCGCGGCGAGCCATCACCGCCTCGTTCGCCGACCCGTCCGACCTGGCGCTGGCGCTCCCGGCCGACGCCGACGCCCAGCACCCCGATCCCAACGCCTCGGATCTCTCCGTTTTCGTGCAGCAGACGGTGGCCGGCGGTTATGCGACGGCCCGCGAGCTGGCCGAGGCGAACGGCCGCCGGGCGAAGTCGAAATCGGCGGTCCGCTACCCCGACGGCGAGCTCGGTCGGCAGATGCAGCTCGTCGCGCAGTCGATTCTCTCGGGAGCCGCCGCGCGGGTGTACTACGTCATCCAGCCCGGCTACGACACGCACCAGGCTCAGGGACCGGCGCATTCGCAGTTGCTCGGCGAGCTCTCGCGCAGTCTCCGCGCGTTCCACGACGACCTCGCCGCGGCCGGCCGCGCCGACGAGGTGGTCACCCTGGCCTTCAGCGAGTTCGGCCGCCGGCCCGAGGAGAACGGATCGCTCGGCACCGACCACGGCACCGCCGGCCCGGTGTTTCTCGCGGGCAAGGCCGTCCGCCCCGGCCCGATCGGCACGACACCAAAGCTCACCGATCTGGTCAACGGCGACCTGCGCTGGAACATCGACTTCCGCCGCGTCTACGCGACCATCCTGGACCGATGGCTCCAGATCCCATCGGAATCCATCCTCGGCCAGCGCTTCGAGCCGGTGCCGATCCTGAAGGTCTGATCTGAAGACCCGGGATTCACCACGAGCGAAGGCAGGATACCCCGGAATCACCGCGAAACGCGGGGATCGACCTGGTGGCGTCGTCGAATCCGATCTCCTTTTTGTGTGATTTCGTGGTTCCTTCCGGATTTCCAAGGCAGAGACGACCCTGCCGGACGAAGAGAACCACGAAAAACACGAAATCCCATGAAAAAGAAGGGCGAACGGTCGAGCCGGCCTCGAGCGGAAGCCTCATCCTTTCCCGTCCTCTTTCCGCGGTTTCCGCGTTTTTCGCGGTTGGACTCTTCGACGGACGGAGCGCCTGGCGGTTCGTGGTGCTCACGACGATTCCGTCGAATCCGGTCCGCGTGTCTCGACGCGATCGAGCGCCGCGCGGGCGGCCTGGGCCAGCGATCGGAGCCTCGGGTCGGCCTCGTCGTCGCAGGCGTCGATGACAGCGCGATGGTACCAGAGGACCTGGTCCCGCCCGGCGTTGAACGCGCGCCAGACGGGCCGGCCCTCGTCCAGGTCGAGCTCGATGCTGACGAGGTTGTGGAGCTTGTCGGCCAGCATCACGGCCCGCGCGGCAAGATCGAGGCCCGCCATCGCGCGCAGGTGGTCGCGCTTGCGGTCGATCCAGGGCCGCTGGCGTCCCTCGGCGTCGTGCTTGGTCTCAGAGCAGGCCGCGACGGTCGCCGCGACAACCGGGCCGAAGCGCTGCTCGACCTGCGGAAGTGTCGCGTCCGTATCCTCGACGACGTCATGCAGGAGCGCGGCGATCACCGCGTCCTCGCCGAGTCCGGCTCGCTCGACGATCATCGCGACGGCGGCCACGTGCGCGAAATAGGGGATCTCGCTCGCCTTGCGCGTCTGGCCGGAGTGGAGAATCGCTGCCCAGCGCAGGGCTCGCTCGACCCGCGGCGATATTCCGCCATCGGATAAGGGTGCCGGGCCCTGGCCTTGGTCTGGCTTGCTCACACCGCCGCCTCGACATGGCTCAGGTGACGGACGATGCCGCGGAAGAACTCGGTGCGGTGGGTCAAAAACCCGATGTGCCCGGCGTCCGGCAGCACCTCGAACTGCGCCCCGGCAATCCCGTCGGCCAGCGCCTTCTGCCGCGAGGCCGGGACGATCACGTCGCGCTCGCCGGCCAGGACCAGCGTCGGCACCTCGATCCGCCACAGGCGATCCGAGACATCAAACGACGCGAGCTGCGCCAGCCGGCGCGCCATCACGCCCTGACTGGTCTCCCAGATCCGGTCGGTCACGAAATCGACCAGCGGCCCCGGCTCGGGCTTCTTGCCGTAGAGCAAATGGAAGAACTGGTTGACGAACGGGCTATCGGTGGGCAATGGGTAGCGCTCCAGCACCCGCCGCGCGATGGTCGAGCCGAGCGTCGTCCGGAACTGGGCCTCGGCCCCGTGGACGATCAACGAGCTGAGTGCATGCGGATACCGCACGGCATACTCCAGCGCGATCGCCCCGCCGAATGAGACGCCCAGCACGGCCGGCGATTCCAGCCCAAGCGTCCCGATGACCTGATGGACATCGTCGGCATATTCCGCCAGGTCCATCGGCACGCCCGGCCCGCCGTCCAGTCCAATCCGCGGGTCGCGATCGCCCCGCAGGCCCGGGACAAACACCTGGAAGTGCCTGGCCAGCCGCCTTGCCAGCGGCGCGACCAGTTTCCAGCCGCCCGCCAGGCCCGGCAGAATCACCAGCGGCCGACCCCGGCCCAGCCGGAGGACGTCCACCAGTTCCCCGCCCACTCGCAGGGAACTCGACCTCGTCGGCTCGCTGCCCGTCCGCCACGTCCAGTCCGTCCGCCACTTCGCTGCTAAACGCATGGGGTATCCTCGGCAGTGCCACGGTCGCACCGCGGTCTCCGTGAAGGGTCGGTCCTATACCAATAGGTGCTATTTCCACGCGGTGTCCGCCCGCCCATCCAACGCGATGCTGGCCGACCTGCACTTCACGGGATGCTTACCCCTAAAGCAGTCCCCATGCCCATCGGAAAAAGTCCTCCCATGCGCCGAAACCAGCCTGGGAGCCAGGCGCCGAAACCACGCGCCGAAAACACCCACTTCGGCGCCGAAAGTGCGCCCATTTCGACGCTCGGCGCCGAAGATGGGAAATCAGGGTGCCTGTTTGTTTTTCCTGAGCCATCCAGATCCCGCAGACGCTCGACTTTCGGGCAGTTTTCGTGCTTTTTCGCTCGGCCTCGTTTGAGTGGCCTCTATGGCTGGTTAATCTGGAGGACTTGAAGAGAATTGTGGCGATGTGCTAGATTTAGAGATCTGAAGAATGTTCGGCGCCGAAGATGCGCTGTCGAAAGTCTTGTAGTTCGGCGCCGAAACGATAGGTTGGAGATGTCGGCGCCGAAGGGAAACGTCGTTTCGGCGCCCTCGGCGCCGACACCAGCATTCTGGCACCCATGGAAAAGAGCATCCCGGCGTGATGATCAGGTGCGAGCATGGATGATGATCGTAGTGAAAAGAGCGAGGCGTGGGCTCGTCAGCCGTGGGTTTACGGCCGGTCGAGTGGGGGCCGGGACTCTCCCTGGCGCGGCGCGCTGGAGCGGGCGTTCTGGACGGTGTGCTCGGTCGGCGTGATCGCGTACTCGGTCCTGGTGCTGACGCACGTGGCGACGATGGGGACGATCGGCGTGCGCTGCATGTTCGGCACGAAGGTCGAGGACGAGATCCCGGCGGACTACCAGTGGACCGGCGAGCGTCCCGAGAAAGGGGACCAACTGATCGCGATTGCGGGACAGGAGCTTCCGGCCAACCCCTATGTCGGGTATGGCGTTTACATCCGGGCGATCCGGGGTCTAAAGGCCCGGGTCGGCGAGACGGTCGAGGTCCGCTGGCGTGAGCATGAGACGGGCGTGCTACATGTCAGCCATGCGGTGGTCCGCCACCCGCCGAGCTGGACGTACTTCTGGTCGAAGGTCTGGTTCGTCCAGGAGCTCCTGATCTTCTTCATCGGGGCGCGGGTATTCTGGAAGCGGCCGCACGACGATTCGGCGCGGCTGTTCTTCGTGCTTTGCATCGTGACGGTCGGCGCCTTCATGGGAGGCTACCACTGGACTGAGATCGTCTTCGGCCAGGCGCTGATCTACCTCTTTGCGCTGTTCGCCGTGTTTGTGCCGGTGGTGAACCTGCATTTCTACCTGGTCTTTCCCCGCCGGCATCCCCTGCTGCTCCGCCATCCGCGCTGGGTCCTGGGCGTTCTCTACGGGGTCGCGACGGGTTACCTGGCCGTGCTGTGGGCGAGCATGTGGCTGGCCGGCTCGCTCTCGCTGCGCGGGGATCCGCGGACCTCGATCGCGTTCGCCGTGGTCCGGGGGCTGTCGCTTGGCTACGTGGGCCTGGCCGCGGCGATTTTCCTCGTCTGCGTGGCGTGCCTGGTCTACAGCTACCGCCATACCCGCACCCGCGACGAGCGCAACCAGGTCCAGTGGATCTTGCTGGCCTCGGTGATCTCGTCGTTTCTGATTGGCTACCACCTGATCAAGGCGTGGGAGGACCCGGCAACGCTCGGCCGCGACAACATGGCATGGCCGATGTTCGGCGTCTCGCTGCTGTTCACCATGGCGCACGCATTCAGCATCACGCGATACAAGCTGATGCAGGTCGAGGAGTTCATCAACCGAAGCGCGGTCTACTTCGGCCTCAGCCTGATCGTGGGGATGATCTACTCGGGGATGTTGCTGGTCGGCGCCAAGCTCATCAGCGACCGGCTCTTCTCGCCTCAGTCGACCTCGCTGGGGGCGATGGTGGCCGCGCTGTCGGTGATCCTGGTATTGACGCTGTTCGAGGTGGCGCGCGGGCGGTCGCAGCGGGCCATCGATCGCCGATTCTTCCGCGAGAAGTACAAGTTCGACGACGCGATTCAGAAGATGCGGCTGGCGGTCGGCAGCCTGGTCGATCGGACCACCCTGGGCCGTCGGCTACTCGAGGCCGCCTCGGAGGTGCTGCGGTTGGAGTGGGGCGCGCTCTACCTGCAGGATGGCAACGGTACGGGTTTTCGGCTGGCGGCTAGCCTGGGTCCGTTGTCCGACGAGCCGGCGCTCGGGCCGGATAACCCGCTGGTCGCGCGCCTTCACGAACGGCCGACCGTGCGGCTTTCGCACGCCACGGCGCTGGGTGGCGGGGCCGACTCGGTCAGCGATGCCCTGATCGCTCTGGGCGGTGAGGCCGCCGCCGCGCTCGGCAGTGACGGCGTGCTCGCGGGACTTCTGGTGCTCGGTCCAAAGCGCAGCGGTATGCCGTTCGAGGACGAGGAGATGGCCTTCCTGGCCGCTCTTGGCTCCGTGGCCGCGCTGGCCCTGCACTCGGCCGACATCCAGGAGACGCTCGAGAGCCTCAACCAGGAGCTACGGGACAAGGTCGACAAGATCTCCGAGCAGCAACGGAGGATTCTCATCCTTCAGGAGCAGCTACGCGACCGCGCCGACCGCGAATCCTCGAGCCGGGGGGCCGACGGCGGCGAGGCGCCGGCCGCCAGCCACGACGAGCCAGGTATTTTCGAGGCGATCAAGGGCTCGGGCCAGGCGGTTCGGCGGATGATCGCGATGGCGCGCAAGGTCGCGGCCAGTCCCTCGGCTGTCCTGATCCGCGGCGAGAGCGGCACTGGCAAGGAACTGCTCGCCGTTGCGATCCACCGCGCCAGCCCCCGTGCCGGCCGGCCGTTTGTGAAGGTGCACTGCGCCGCGCTGTCGCAGAGCCTGCTCGAAAGCGAGCTGTTCGGCCATGTGAAGGGTGCCTTCACCGGCGCCGATCGCGACCGCGTCGGCCGGTTCGAGCAGGCCAACGGCGGCACGCTCTTCCTCGACGAGATCGGCGACATCAATCTCGAGGTCCAGACGAAGCTCTTGCGCGTTCTTCAGGAGATGTCGTTCGAGCGGGTGGGCAGCTCGCAGTCGATCGCCGTCGACGTCCGCATCCTCGCGGCCACGCACCAGGATCTCGAAGCCTTGATCCACGCCGGGCGATTCCGTGAGGAC
>JAKAUH010000815.1 GCA_021818605.1 Planctomycetota bacterium | reverse complement strand
CGCGCCGGCGCGTGATGGGCCGGCGGTCGGGCCGTTTTACGGTGCCCTGGGACGCGGCGCCGGGGCTGGTGGACGGGAGATGGACGGACGCACGGCCGGGCGTTCCTGTGCGCCGGCTCGTGCGAGGGGTCGATCGTCAGAGGTCGATGATCTGGCCGATGTTGTAGTTTTCGAGCTGGTGCTCGATCACCATCACACTGACGCGGAACTCGTGAGCAAGCTCGGCGACCTCCTCATACGTGACCTTGCCGGAGACGCGCCGGGCCAGCTCGGCCGCGGGCGCGAGCAGTTCGGCGGCAAATGCGCGGGAGGCACGCTGGGACCAGGCACTGGCGCGGGTCAGGAGACGATGCGAGGGCGGAGCATCGGCCGTGGGAGCGAAGAACAGGGCCCTGGCCAGGAGGAAGCGACCCGATTCGGGGCGCCTCGGGAGCGCGGAGGGTATGAGCCCGGGCCGGCCGGACGCATCCGGCCCGACCAGGGCGTTGATCCGGGTCGGGACCCCATCCATCGGCAGAGGGGGCTCGGCGCTCGCCGACCAGCCGCACCGGGCCTGGACGAATCCTTCCAGATCGTCGACGGGCGGCAGCCCCACGCGATCGACGAGTTCGCGCGCTCGTTCGTAGCCAGCCCGGTGCGCCGGGATGGCTCCGCTTTCGTCGGGTAGATCGGGTGCGGCGCTCGGTCCCTGCGGATGCCCCAGCTCGGCGCCCGCCCTGAGGACCCAGGTCAGGTCGGTTTTCAGCGCCTCTCGCGTGGTGGACTCCGCGAGGTCCCAGCGGAGCGATGGGACGAGCGCGGCGAAGGATCCCTCGAGCACGTCCAGGAGCTCGCCGGTCAGTTCATCCTCGTCATATGGATCGAGGCCCATCGCCGCGGCCGCCGCGCAGAGGCCGGCCTCGGTTCGAGAGGACTCCTGAAGAGCCTCCCAGTTCGAGAGGAGTTCCTGCGTCCCGGGCTCGGAGGGAGCGAGCTCGCGAATCCGATCGATCACGGCCTCGACGAGGCCGCGAAGTCCGGCCTCGACCTCGGTGCTGGGGAGCCGGAGCTCGATATCCCGGACGAAGTGCACCGGGTAGGGGGTCTCGATCTCGAACGGATCAGGGACGCATCGGACCACGACGCGAGAACCGTCGCGGTAGAGCGTCAGGTCGGGCAGCGCGAATCCGCCTCGGGCGGCGAGGAGGCTGTGCCGTTGCACCCAGGGGCGGAACGCTTCGTTCTGCGCGAGGAGCCTCGCGCTGCGGAATCGGTCGACGCGGAGCGACTCGCTGAGCAACGACCACCAGTTCGCCACGATCCACTCGGCAACCGGGAAGACGGACCCATAGATCCCCCGGCGAAGGCTCTGCGAACGCTCGCCGACACAGTCGGTCAGGCAGAGCTGCCGATCGCCGTGCATGCCGAGGATCTCCAGCCTCGCCCAGGACGCGCGGAGGAGTGGATCGCGAACCCGGGGCTCATCTTCCCAGTCGACCGTGAATCGGAGCATTGTCATTCATTCCGCCCAATCGAGCCGTCGATCATCGTCACGAGGCCGTTCCGCCTCCTCGATCGGCCAGGCCTTGTACCACCCCTGGGTGCGATTGATGAGACGGGCTTCGTAGAGCTGTCCGTCAAACCATCCCCAGACATGCCGGGGATAATCTCCTTCGAATTGCGCCCCCGAACACCGACGCCGGATCGCCTCGCGGAGCGCGGTGGTGATCGGTTCGAACTGCGTGTAACGGGGATCGCACCGAGCGGCGTCGGATCGGAGCGCGGGCGGACCCGCGGGGCCGTCGTAATCCTTGTGCTCGCTGCTCCCCACGTAAGTGGCCCGCTCGGCCACCACCTCAGGCGCGGCGCGGTCCGCCGGCCAGGGATAAATGCGCTCGTGTTTCGCCCGTTGGTGTCGCTTCCGCGCCATCTTTTTGGAGACATCCCCGGACATATCCAGGCCGAGGTGTGCCCGGAAAGTCGATGACAGAGACCAGGTTGCAAGGCCCAACCGCGCCTGACATCGTACCACCCTGCCGCATCTTCGGGCGAGTGCGAGCCCTTCTGGCGTAACTGGGCACCTGTCTGGTCGGCTCGGCTCGGCTCGGCTCGGCTCGGCTCGGGCACATTCGGAAGACGCGCGGAGATTCGACCCGGCAGCCTGGACCGATCGGCCTTCGGCTCGGACGATCCTCGCGTCGGCCGGCGGTGATCGCGGCGGACAGGACGGTCGCCGCCGCGGGCGGATCGGTCCGGACCGGTCCGGTCCGGTCCGGCTCGGCTCGGCTTGGCTCGGGAAGGCCGGTCTTTTCGGCCGTCGCCGCCGGGATGGACGCGGTCGCTGGGGGTGGGGTTCGCAGCGGCCGGGTCGAGGGTGCGGATGACGGCGTCGATGGTCATCAGGCTCCCTCGCGATGAGCCGGTAAGGGCTGGTGGCGGGCTCGCACCCAGCGATAGCCGTACGGCCCGAGTGTCAGCCGATGGCGGCCGTCCGGGTCGGCAGCGACCGCCGTCCCGTAAACGACAAAGGACAGGCATATTATTACGCCGGCAGAAAAGTCGGTCAGGCTCTCAGCCTGACTCGCCTTCACTGTCAGGCTGAGAGCCTGACCGACTTGA
>JAKAUH010000709.1 GCA_021818605.1 Planctomycetota bacterium | reverse complement strand
GCGGAGGGCCGGTCAAGGACGGTTCGACGCGATTCGCCCGCGAATCCGCGGTCCGTCCGTCGCCTTCCGGAGCCGGGGCGTTGCCGTGGCGGAAACAGCCGGTGTCAGGCACCCGACAGATTGCATCGGGGCCGATCGAGATCGCCATCCGTTGACGCGCCAGGATATCCGGATCCGTCGGCCTATTACGCCGGCAGAAAAGTCGGTCAGGCTTTCAGCCTGACACGCCTTCATAGTCAGGCTGAGAGCCTGACCTACTTGAGGATCTTCCTTGCCGGGGTGATAAGGATAAGGCGGTGACTCGACGGCAATGGACCGAGGACGGCGCAGGGGATCGCTCCGACGTCCAGGGTCGCCGGGGACGCGGCCCTTATCCTGAAGTCACGGTTTGCCTCGCTCGATGGGATCATTGTCGGAACCCTCGATCGGAGTCGGAGGGGCCAGAAGCAAAAGGCAGTGTTACCAGCGTCGAGGCCAGCCGTCAATACCAATTCTGTCATGTGTCCGACGCCCGCCCGGCGTCTGAGTGCGGTCAGCGCGGGGGACCTGTGAGCTTCGCCCCGGCGCCGCGCCGGGCGGCCGCGGGAAGTCCGGAATAATCACGGACATTCGGCGAAAGTCATGATAAACTGTCCCCGCTTTTCGCCCACGACAGCCGGGGCATTTCGTGTGACCAGCCAGGAGGACCTGCGATGCCGCTGGACGTTCGCCCCGGAGGTTCGGAGCCCGAGCCCACTTTGCTCGATACCGAGCCAACCTCGACGGTCTCGGCCGAAGAGCAGGCGGCCGTCATGGCCGGCGCGGTCGAGCCGGACGCCTCGGCCGTCGAGAAGCCGCGCGCCCTGCCGGTCACGGCGGCCGAGCGGTATTTCGCGGTGGATGCCCTGCGTGGATTTGCGCTGCTGGGAATCCTGGCGATGAACATCGTCCTCTTCGCCTGGCCGGAGGCCGCCTACGGTAATCCGCTCCGCGGCGGCGGCTTCGAGGGGACCGACCGGGCCGTCTGGTTCGTCAATCATCTGGTGTTCGAAGCCAAGATGATGACGATCTTCTCGATGCTCTTCGGCGCCGGGCTCGTGCTGATGGACGGCCGCGCCGCCAGGCGGGGTGCCTCGATCCGCGGGGTCTACTATCGCCGCATTCTCTGGCTGCTGCTCTTCGGCATGATCCATGCCTACCTGATCTGGGAGGGCGACATCCTCGTGATGTACGCCGAGACCGGGCTGTTCCTCTATTTCTTCCGCAACATGAAGCCGCGGACGCTGATCATCACGGGCGTCGTGGGCCTGTTCCTGTTCGTGCCCGTGATGATTGGGATGGTGGCGGGGATCAACAACATCCGGGCCGCCGCTGAACGGGTGGAGGCCCAGGCGACGGCCGCGCAGGCTCCGGCGATCTCCGACAGGGGCGGCGAGGCGGCGAGGGCCGCGACAGAACCGGCTGCGGACACGAAGAAGGCCGGCGAGAAGCCGAAGACCTGGGACCAGTGGAAGCACGACCTCTGGAAAAAGCACATCCAGGAGTTCGTCGAGCCGACTCCCGAGAAGCGGCGGGAGAAGTGGGACAAGGAGATGGCTACCTACCGGGGCGGCTACCTCGGGATCGTCAAGAAACGGGCTCCGGAGATGTTCGGGGGGCACATCCTCCACCTCATCTTCGGCGTGGTCTTCTTCACTGGCGGCCGGATGCTGATCGGCATGGGGCTGATGAAGCTGGGCGTCTTCTCGGCATCGCGGTCGCGACAGTTCTACCTGGCGATGATGCTTCTGGGGTACGGCATCGGCATCCCCTTGATGGTGTTCGACGCGCGCCAGTTGATCGCGCATGAATTCTCGCCGCGGTACGAGTTCTTCGAGGGTGGTATGTTCTACAACGCCTTCGGCAGCATCATCGTGGCGCTGGGGCATGTTGGAGCGATGATGCGGATCGTCCAGTCCGGCGCGCTGGGCTGGCTGATCCGCCGGCTGGCGGCCGTCGGCCGGATGGCTCTCTCCAACTACCTGACGCACTCGATCGTCTTCACCACGCTGTTCTACGGCTATGGATTCGGCCTGTACGGCACGATCAACCGCACGGGGCTGGCGGCGATGGTGCTGGCGATGTGGACCTTCCAGCTCATCGTCAGCCCGATCTGGCTGAGGCACTTCCGCTTCGGCCCCGCCGAGTGGCTCTGGCGGTCGCTGACCTACTGGCAACCGCAGCCGATGCGGATCGAGCCGGCGCAGTCGCAAGCGCCGGCGGCCTCGGCCGCTTGAATCCATGTCGAACGAACCCCGGAGACTCATGACCCACCTGATCGAGGCCGACGCGATCGGCCGGCGCGACCGGAAGTCCAGGGCCGAAGGCTGGCTGATCCGCGGCATCAGCCTGGCGGTCCAACCCGGCGAGCGGCTGGGCGTGCTCGGGCCGTCGGGCGCGGGGAAGACCGTGCTTTTGCGGGCCCTGGCGCGGCTCGACCCGCTCGATGAGGGAACGATCCGATCGGGCGGGCGCGAGGTCCGGGGTGACGCCGTTCCCGAGTACCGGCGACGCGTCATGTACCTGCACCAGCGGCCGGCCTTGCTCGATGGCAGCGTCGAGGAGAACCTGCGGTATCCGTTC
>JAKAUH010000547.1 GCA_021818605.1 Planctomycetota bacterium | reverse complement strand
CGCGGGGGAAGGGAGGGTTGAGACTCTTGAACGTGAGTTCACCCACGGCCGAAGTCGGAGTTGAGCGGTCGGGCCAGGCAACAAGGCCGGTCCGGAGGCCCCACCGCACGGTTCCGCCGGCCGCCTCGCCCATCCGGGACGGCATTTTGATCGGAAAATGCCAGGCCCCACTCGAAGTACGACGCTCGTGATGTTGCAATCACGACCGCGCCCGGCACGGACGCCGGGCTCCGGCTACTGATCGTCTGGGCTCACGGCTTCTCGACCCAAACGCTGAGGTTTTGAACGAATCAATTCCGAAGGACCGATTGAGGGATTGTCGCGTTCCGGGGCCTGACGGGGGGGCCGAGGGTGACAGTTTGCGCGGTGCGACAGTGGCCGTTGCCGCAGCACAGTCGCAAGGGACATAGGAACTTGCGGCCAGGCGAGGCGCGCTGTCGCACCACGTCGACTGTCAACTGCTGGTGCGGACCGATGCGACAATCCCCCGATTGAAGAGAGCAGACAGATGCAAGCAGCGACATGGCAAGAGATTACGCCGCTTTGGTCTCCGCTCTCGGCTGTTTGCATTCGATTCCTTCACATCTCCTGAACTCGCCGCGGCGCCACGATCGCGAGCAGGATCACGCCGGCGCTCGACACGATCGGCCACCACACCTCCAGCGGCGATCGAAGCGGCTCTCGCAGCACGATCGGGCGCGAGGGGAACGGCCCGGGGTCCCACTCGAAAAGCACAGGGAACCAGCGCTGCCCTGCCGATCGCCACTGGGGCGAGGTGAGACTGGTCGGAACCACGGACCGGTCAAGGGGAAGCTCCTCGTAACCGAGGACGCGGCCGTCTTCCTTGTACACAATCGTACGAAGCGGCCGGCTGTGGGTGCGGAAGCCTTCGGGGCTCGGTGAAGGCCATCCGGCCTCGGTCCGGTTCCTGGTCGTGAAACGATGGAGCGAATATCCCGATTCGCCGTACGCGACCGAGCCGCTGGCTTCCACGCGGCGAAGTTCCCCATCGCTGTCGAGGACGATGTCGCTGGGCAACTGGAGTGGCCGCCGGATTTCCTGGTCAGCCCCGCGGTTGGGCAGCGGGCGATAGGCCAGGCCCGCCAGGATAAGGACCGACGACGATATCCCGATCAGCAGCCACCGAGCGGCCGACCTGGCGGAATCCCTGGCCCGACGAGACGGCGGGTCCGGGATGCGGTCGTCAGGGAGGTCGGGCCGAGTCGGGTAAGGATGACCGATCAGGATCGAGATCACCAGGAGGGTCAGGGCGATGCTGCCGTAGAATGGCGCCCACGCGTGGAGTCGACTCATCGCAAGCCGATGATAGATGATGCGGACGACTTTCTCTTCCGTCGCCCCCGAGGCAAATGGGCGCCGAATCGTTACGGTTCCATCAGTATGATACCACCACATTCCTCGGCCATCTCCATGGCCGAAGGCGACGATCTGCTCGAACGGATAATACCGTGAAGTCGCCACCCATCCGGCCAGGTTCAGGCCGATGAGTGCCATCGCGATCAGCAGGAGTCGCACTGAGATCTGGAACTTGCGGATCGGCATGGGTTCAAGACTCGACAGCCGCGAGATGGAGTCATACCTTCGTGAATCGTCAATCTTCGCCGAAATAAAATGTCGGGATCTCCTGCCGGCGTCGAGCCTCTCTCAGGAGGGTCAGCAATACGGCAATTGTGACCGCGATCGCCCCGGCGACCGGCCACCCCATCTCCAGGGGTGAATATAAGGGGTATCGGATGTATCGCGGTCGGGTCAGGAGACGCTCCCAGAAGTCAGGGTCCCCATCATAGGCGACCACCGCGCCGTCGGACCTGCAAATGACAGTTTCTAACAAGGGCTCAGGAACGTCATCCCGTTTCCAATCGGCGCGATTCCTGGGAGACACAACCCATCTGGTCCCGTCAAGCTGTGCACCCACCTTGTCACCTAAACCACGAGCCTGTAGGTATTCTGGCGATCCATCCCGTGTGTCGACGGGCGGGCGGAAGAGGGACGCCGCCAGGTTGAGGCCGATCAAGGACAGCGCGATCAGGCCCAGGCAAATGCAGGATCGAGCCGTCGGCCAGGGCGTCAATTCATTAACGGGGGCGACTTGCGGGTGAGAATAGCGATCCTGTGATCCCCGGCGATATCGATGCAAGGAGAGCACGAGCACCGTGAGCGAAGCGCTGGCGGCCAGGGGGCACCACATCGGAATCCAGCCCAGAAGTGGCGCCAGCCATACGACTCGCTCCTTACGCTTCCCTGACGTACTCTTCGCGACGAGAACGTAGACCGGGTTGCCGAGGTCGTATAGCGAGCATCCCTTGAAGTAGGGGTTGCCCAGAGACGGAAGCGCTTTATGGCAAAAGGCAGCATCGGGAAATAACCTCCAGGTTGTTACGGCACCTCCGAGGTTTATCCCGATCAGAGCAACAAGGATAACCATGCCACGAATTGTGCACTGGGGTCGGCGGTGTGACACTTCTGGGCCTCCCGGCCAATCACGAGCCTGGTTCAAAGCTGCACTTTCCCAGATCGCCCAGCCTCATGCGACCCTGCGCATGAGGCCCCGAATGAACCGAAGGATTTTCGGGTGCAAGATCGG
>JAKAUH010000141.1 GCA_021818605.1 Planctomycetota bacterium | reverse complement strand
GGGCGTGTCGCGCTGGAGCATCATCCACATCGCCTCGACGTAGTCGCCGGCGAATCCCCAGTCGCGCTTCGCGTCGAGGTTGCCCATGACGAGCTTCTTCTGAAGCCCCTCCTTGATCCGCGCGGCGCCGATGGTGACCTTGCGGGTGACGAACGACTCGCCGCGACGGGGGCTCTCGTGGTTGAAGAGGATGCCCGAGCAGGCGAAGAGCCCGTACGCCTCGCGGTAGTTGATCGTCTGCCAGTGGGCGTAGAGCTTGGCGCAGGCATACGGGCTGCGCGGGTAGAACGGCGTGTCGGGGCCCTGGGGCGGCGGCGCGGCCCCGTACATCTCGGAGCTTGACGCCTGGTAGTACCGCACCGGCTGGCTTCGGTTCAACTGCCGCGCGGCCTCGAGCAACCGCAGCGCGCCCAGTCCCACCACGTCCGCCGTGTACAGCGGCTGGTCGAACGACACGCGCACGTGACTTTGCGCGCCGAGGTTGTAGACCTCGTCGGGTCGGACCTGCTCCAGGATCATCGAGAGACTCGAGGCATCGGCGAGGTCGGCGTAATGCAGATAGAACCGCTGCGCGATCGCCTTATCGCCCGCGAGGATGTGATCGATCCGCTGCCGGTTCAGGCTGCTGGAGCGCCGTACGAGGCCGTGGACCTCGTATTCGGGTTTGCTCAGCAAGAGTTCGGCAAGGTACGAGCCGTCCTGCCCGGTGATTCCCGTGATCAGGGCGCGTTTCATGGTTCCCGGTTCCCGTAATGGTGGTGACGAGGTCGATTCAGGGGACGTGGTAAACGTCGCGGGCGATGGGAAGGATCGGCTCGAGGCCCGCGAGCAACTCCCGGGCGAAGTCCTGGAATGCCTCGCCCTCGGGATCGCTCTCGCCGTTGTAAAAGACCTCGATGGTCATCGATGACCCGCTGGTGGCCCGTCCATGGCTGCTCTCGCTGGTGATCGCGAGGCGTCGCACGTAGTTCTCCAGCTTCCCCTCACCAAAGATGTAGTACCAGAAACCCACGTGCTCGACCAGTTCACCTCCTGTGTACGCCAGCCGGGAGACCGGGATCGGCCGCCCCGAAGGCGCGGGGATCTCGAAGACCCGGGTCTGCGACTCGATCTTCGTCCGGCCGCCGGAGGGGAGGCAGATTTCCGGGCTGTGCCGCAGATTATCTCCCCGGATCGAAAAGTTCATCCAGAGCTGGAGCTTCACCCCCGGGCGCCTGGGGCTCTTGTAGGTCCGGCTGAGGCACTCCGTCCCCTGAGCCCTCTCGAACAGTTCGTCCGAGATCGGCTGGTCGACACCGGCCCAGTCCCCCAGCTCCAGCGGCACGCTCGCCAGCTTCGCGCGGAGGTTGGGCCGCTCCACGCGGTTCGCCGCCTTGAGGCCGGCCTGGACCGCCAGGCCGATCCCGAGCAAGAATCCACAGGTCAAAAGCCGTTGAGCTCGAATCATCGGTGTCCCTCCCACTCGCCGCCCACGGCCAGCCCCTGTCGGATCGATGACGACGTGCCGCTCAATGCGAGCCGCGGGGCATTGCCGCCCGCCTGCGCCTGCCGGCTCGCGTCGTCTTCCGGTCGTCCCGAGGGCGGGCCGGCGACGACCACCGCATCGAGCGCCCAGCACGCGAGCTGGAGCAGGATCAGGCCGAAACTCATCATCAACAGGCCCTCGGCCGTGTGGAATGTCCCCAGGGCGTACTCCGCCCCGCCGAAGTGCATGATGTAGCCAGTGAGGAGAACCCGGGCGATGTTGGCCGTCAGAGCGATCGGAACGCCCAGGCCGATGATGAGGATGCGATACCACCCGGGTCGGGACGACAGGTACGCCACGGCCGTCGTCAGCGCGAGGAACCCCGTCAGTTGCCTCATCCCGCTGCACGCCTCGGCCACGAAGAGCTGGATGCCCCCGGGCAGCGTCATGTGGTTCCCCTCGCGGAGTACCGGGACGCCCGTCGCGTTCATCACCGCCGAGGCGACCTGGCTGGCCAGTAGCTGCAACGGCGAGGCCAGCCGCGAGTAGATCGCCACGGGCAGCGGCACCATGAAGACGAGGAACGACAGCGGGAACCAGTACCTCCGCAGCGCGGCGGTCCCGAAGAAGAGCCCGAAGATCCCGGCGAGCCCGAGCAGGAACGCCACCTCGCCGAGGAACGGGACCGGCAGCGCGACCCTCACGAGACGCATCAGGATGCCCAGGACCAGCATCGAGCCGCCCAGCCAGATCCCACCCCGCGTCGCGACGGGTCCGCGGCGGGCGGCCTGGTCGGCGAAGTACAGGGCGATGAACGGCACGAGGAATCCGTGGCTGTAATTCTCGTCGGTCGTCCAGGAGTAATAGAAGTCGCTCAGGACCTCGTCGAACAGCACCTTGAACAGCAACGCACAGACCGCGATACCGACCCAGGCGAGGCGATTGGCCGGATCGGCCAGTGATCGACGGACCAGCGCCATGAGGTTCCAGGCCGGGGGTGCGTTCCCTGGTGGAGCAGCGGGAGCCTGGGTCGTTGCCGCCATGTGGGTCTTCCTTCGCTGGGACTGGGGAGGAATCCTGAGTATCCCGTCAAGCTCTCCTGGATCGGGATCGCGGCCCGCCGCACGCGGCTCCCCGCCCC
>JAKAUH010000462.1 GCA_021818605.1 Planctomycetota bacterium | reverse complement strand
GGGCGCAATCCCGGACGAAGTCGGAATTCAGCAGGGTGAGCGACTGGAGCTGCACGGTGGATGTCTGTCGGCGAGTGCACGTCGTGACGATCGAGGGCGAGTCGAAAACCTCGAACAGGCTGACGACCTGCGATCGGCGCTGCTGGAGATACACCGAGCGCCGGGTCGCGCCCGGGTTCGACGGGTCGACGACCACCTCGCCCTCTCCGTTGCGATGCGTCGGGACAAACGGCCCGCCCGGCCGCTCGTTCAGCTTGCCGGCCACGGCGAGCATCGCGTCGCGGATCGATTCGGCGTCGAGCCGTTGCATGGGATAGCGCGAGAGCAAGCGGTTGTCGGGATCGAGCTGAAGCGCCCCTGGCCGCGCGGCGCTCGCCTGGCGATAAGCGGTGGAACTCACGATCATCCGATGCAGCGCGCGGGCGCTCCAGCCCGAGCGCGCCAGCTCGGCCGCGAGGAACTCGAGCAGCTCGGGATGGCTCGGCGTCGCACCGGTGAATCCCAGGTTCTCGGGAGTGGCGACCAACCCGGTGCCGAAATGGTCCTGCCAGATCCGGTTGGCCAGCACCCGCGCGAGCAACGCCGCCGGCCGCGAGCCGGGCTTCGTCAGCCACCGCGCCAGTGCCAGCCGTCGGCCGGTCGACCCCGAGCCGGCCGATTTTGGATCCGGCCGATAGGGATTGTCCTCATCCGACAGGAACGCCGGCACGCCCGGCCCGACCATGCGGCCCGGCGTGCTGTAGCTGCCCCGGACCAGGATCGGGATCTCCGCGGGCGTGCCCGAGACGTCCGACACCCACGCGATTTGACCGGGGTTCGGCCGCCGCCGCGCCTCGATCGCCTCGATCATCGGCCGCAGCGCCTCTTCCTTCTTCTTCTTTTCCGCCTTCGACCCCGTGATCTTCGCTCGCAGCGCGGCGAGCTCGGCGTCGATTGCCTTCTTCTCGGCCTCCCAGCGGAGCAGCTCATCGCGCGGGCCGGCAACGACCACCCGAGCGTTCGGCTTGACCCAGTGGTCGACGTTGAACGCCGGATACAGTATCGCCTGGAGCCGGTAATAGTCCGCCTGCGTGATCGGCTCGAACTTGTGGTCGTGGCACCGGGCGCACTGGATCGTCAGGCCCATCAGCGACGAGGCGATCACCTGCGCCGTCCCCTCGAGCACGGCGTACTTGTCCATCCGGATCTCGTCCGGATTGCCGTCGCTCTCACCGGTGCCGTCCTGGCTGTTGCGCAGGTAGTGGGTCGCGACCAGCCTGTCGACGACCTCGGGCGGACACCCCGGCCCGCGCTGACCGTGGGCCAGCTCGTCCCCGGCCAGTTGCTCGCGAACCATCTGGTCAAGCGGCCGGTCGGCGTTCATCGACCGGATGACGTAGTCGCGATAGCGATGGGCCAGCGGCCGGTTGCTATCGGCATTGAAATATCCGTTCGAATCCGCATACCCCGAGGCATCGAGCCAGAATTTTCCCCAGCGCTCGCCGTGATGCGGGCTGGCCAGCAGCCGCTCGACCAGCCGCTCGTAGGCGTCGGGCGCGGGATCGGCGACAAAGGCCGCGATGTCCGCGGGCGACGGCGGCAGACCGGTCAGGTCGAACGAGAGCCGGCGGATCAAGGTGGCGCGATCGGCGTCGGGGCCGAGCGTGAGCCCCTTATTCTCGAGTGCCTCCTGGATGAAGCGATCGATCGGCCCGCGGACGCGGCGATCGTCGCGGACCGACGGCGGCGCCGGACTTGTGGGCGGCGCGAACGCCCAGTGATCCCACGAGCGCGGCGTCCGGGCGACCGCCGAGGGATCGGGCAAGCCGGGGGCGCCGCAGTCGATCCAGCGGCGAAGGGTCTGCTTCTGATCCTCGGACAGCGGCTCCTCGGCCTTCGGCGGCATCTCGCCGCTGGCGACCTGGTCCCAGAGCTCGCTCTCGTCGGCATGGCCCGGCACGACGGCCGGCCCGCTCTCGCCGCCCCGGGCCATCGCGCGCGGCCCGGCGAGATTGAGCTTCCCCCTGGGGTGGTTCGGCCCATGGCACTTGAGGCAGTGCGCCTTGAGGATGGGCGTGACGTCACGCTCGAGTGTGGGCGCGTCGCGGTCGGTCGCGCTGTGGGTCGTCCGCGCGAGGAGGCCGGCCGCGATCGTCAGCAGCATGACGACCCTGACCCCATCGCGCACTCGACCGGTCCGTCCGCCGCAGGCTCGGGTCAATCGAATCACCGTGTCCTCGCTCGCTGGGCTGGTAACGTAGCGCCGGTCTCTTCGCGACGCCACTCGCCTTTCATTATGGATGCTGTCGGACCCTGGGGCAACCCGCGCGAGCCATCCGGATGGATGCTGTCGGACCCTGGGGCAACCCGCGCGAGCCATCCGGCGCCGGCCGTGCGGGTGAACCCGGACGCCCGTACAAAGGTAAGGCAGGCTCACAGCCTGACGCGGCCTGGACGTCAGGCTGAGAGCCTGACCTACTTGAGGTCCCCTGGCCAGGGCGATACGACAAGTCCGTCGGGTCGCGACCGGCCTTGATCACTTCCCCACAGAACTCGCGAACCGTCCGGCGATAGAGATCGGGCCGGCTCTTGAACAGATCGCCATGCCCCGACCCGGGGAACAGCACG
>JAKAUH010000833.1 GCA_021818605.1 Planctomycetota bacterium | reverse complement strand
GCGAGCCGGTATCCGCGTCTGGCCGGGACGGGTTCGGCTAGGCAAATGTGAAGAATGCTCTGGCGGATCACCACGCGATCGTCTCGGGGAAGAACTCGGCGATCAGCTCCTGATAAAACGGCTTGAGCTGCGCGACGTCGGGAGATTCGTGCCCTTTGGAGTAGAGGTCATAAGGGTTGAACTTGCGGACCCATTCCATCTGGTAATGGTCGCGGTCGTTCATCAGGTGGGTGTACGCCCCCTCGCGGTGCGCGGGGTAGAAGGAATGATAGCGGATCATCGCCAGGCCTTCCTCGGGGAGGTAATCCTTGACGACGTGGTACAGGTACTCGTCGTGGCCCCAGGAAAGCAAGACCTGCTCCAGTCCGCAGCCGGGCTCGTAGATGCCGTTTTCGGTCTGATATTCCGGGATGTTCCAGTCGGGGTTGTGCTGGAAGAACTCGTGGAAAACGATCTTCTCCGAGTAACGGCAGCCGACGGGGAACGTGTCGCCCACGACCGCCCACTGGGGCTCGCCGAAGAGGCAAAGGACCTTGCCCAGGTCGTGGATCAGGCCGACCAGGATGAACCAGCGCGGGTGTCCGTCGGCGCGGATGGCCTCGGCGGTTTGCATCAGGTGCTGGATCTGGGTCAGCTCGGTATCCGGGTCGCTGTCGTCCACCAGCGTGTTGAGGAACTCCATGGCCTCCCAGATGCTCATTTGCCGGCGGTTCAGTCGCAGGAAATCCTGCTTCTTGCCGCGGACGAAGTCGACCGTCTGATGGCGATGGTTTAGCCGGTAAAACTCGCGAACGGCCGGGCGGACGTTGTCGCCGTAGTCGCGAAAGCTCGATGCCTCGCGAGGCTGCGGGTATCGGTCCTTGACGAAATCCTCCCACTCGTCGAGGCCGGCGAGCGGGCCCGGGTTCCTGGCAGCGGCTTCGGCTTCGGGTCGAGACATCGGCGGCTTCCTCCGGGTGGCGCATCGCCGCGACAGCCGCGGGGAAATCCAGGAGCCCGGGGCCAGCAGGTCGCGGACGTCGTCCATTCTTCCGAGCTTACACGCCGCGGGCCGCGATCGCGATGTGATTCTCGCGCGGGCGGGTCATCTCGTCGAGGATCGTCGGCCGCCCCTCGGCGTCGCGGAACGTTCCGTGGGTCTCGACCACGAGAGTCCGGTAAGCGTCATGGTCCGTCTTGAGCAGATCGTGCAGCGCGCGGAGGCGGTAGTGGGGAATCGCCGGAAACAGGTGGTGGGGAATGTGCATGTCCTGGCCGTAGACGAACACTGCCCACCGCGTGAAGGGGTCGGTGAAGAACACCCGCGAGTTCGTCAACCGGCCATCGTCGGCATTCGAGTGCTGGTAGACGTCGCGCAGGAACATGAAGAACATGAACGTCGTCATCATCGGCACCAGCCAGAGCAGCGTGAAGTAGACCGCCGAGGCGCCGCCCGTCATGAACCTCAGGTGAGCCAGGACCTCGAGCAGGACCGTGAAGAACGCCAGCCGGAGGATCCCGCCGACGCGGGTCGAGTACGCCTGCCGGAACGGCGAGCGGAACTGCGCCCACTCGGGCAGGAGCGTCGTGACGCCCGCGGCCGCCGCGAAGCTCAGCACGCCTGCCGGAATCAGCCAGGCGGCATGCCCGGTCCTCGTGAGGACCCAGGTCAGGAGGTTCAAGCCCAGGACATAGGCGATTCCGAGCGTGGTCCCCAGCCGGGGAAGCGCACTCGCACGCCTCGACCCGTCGCGGCCCTCGACATAGACGTTCCGCCCCTGGCCCAGCGTATTCACCTGGAAATAGGCCCACTGGTACTGCAGAAACCGGATCGGAGCCACCACGAAGGCGAGATAGATCACCCGGATGAACCGGCCGCGCGTCATGGGAAACTCAGCCGATCGCTTGCCGTGGCCGAGGTTCTGGAGGTCGGGGTCATGCGCCGGGTCGTTCGTGTACTGGTGGTGCGCCATGTGGAACAGGCGGTAGAAATGCACCGTCGTCATCAGCGGGAACATGCAGAAGAGGTCGGGCACCAGGTCATTCAGCACCCGGTTCTTCATGAACGAGTAATGCGATGCCTCGTGCCCCAGCCCCGCCAGCCGGTGCTGGATCGCCCCGACCAGCACGATCGCCACCGCGAAAACCGGCACGTTCCACCCCCAGGACACTCCCATCCCGGCGCGGAATTGCGCAAAAACGACCGCTCCCCCCACCACCACGAGCAGGCACAGGTACTCGAACGCCAGGTAGTACAGGTTCGTGACGTTGTCGACCTGGCGGAGCTGCCTGATCCCCCGCTGGAGGCTCGCCTCCTCGAACGTCGGACGCTCGATCGTCAAACTCATGGCCTCTCGCACTCCCGCCTGCACTTGAGCCGCACCGATCGGGTGTTGGGCCATTGTTCAACAATGGCAAATCCGGAGCCTACACGCCCCTTCTCATCTTACCGCATTCTAGCTACCCATTTCACCTAAATCTACCAGCTTGGCAGGTCTTCGGCGCCGTTACGGCCCATGCCACTGGTATCATCGGTCCTGAGAGACGGTCAGCATGAGCGGGAAGGCGGTTGGCCGAGGATCCTGGACAGGGATGCCGACTCGAACCTGAGGCGTGATTGATCGGAGTGATGTGAAAGACCTGGTTGCGGGAACGTTCTGAGTGAGGGATGCGGCCTTGCTGGAGAGCGAGTGGATTCCTTAATGTAAGGGCGAGCCGCGAGCGGGCATGGGATGCGCCGGCCCGGGAAAGTGCGGTGCGAGCCTGACAGGAAGGTGGCGCGATGGGAAGCGGGGGGATGCGAATAGCCAGCATCTCGGGGCTGCGCGGCGTGGTGGGCGACGGGATCGACCCCGCGACGGCGGCGGAGTTCGCGGCGGCCTATGTGTGCGGGTGCGACCCTGGCGCCATCGCGATCGGCCATGACGGCCGACTGTCGGCGGGCGTGTTCGCGGCCGCGGTCGAGTCGGCCGTGCGAGCCACCGGCCGCGAAGCCCTGATCCTGGGCGCGGCGGCGACCCCGACCATCGGCTGGCTGGTTCGCGAGTCGGGGCTGGCGGGGGGAATCCAGATCTCGGCGTCGCACAACCCGCCTCGGTACAACGGACTCAAGTTCTTCCAGCGCAAGGGGATGGTGCTTGGCTCCCAGCAAGGAGCCGCGCTTCTCGATCGGTGGAACCGGCGGGAGTTCGGCTGGGCGGCGTGGGACGCGCTGGGAGGCGTGAGCCGGCTGGAGGATCCGGAGTCCGGCCACCTGGGCAACTTGTTGCAGGTGGTGGACCGCGACGCGATCCGCCGCGCTGGATTCCGCGTGGTGATCGACGCCTGCCACGGCGCCGGTGGGCGGTTGGCCGGGCGATTGATGGACGAGCTGGGGGCGCATGCCTTGATCCTGGGCGCGCTGGCCGACGGCCGTTACGACCATCCGCCCGAGCCGACGGCGGCCAACCTCCGCGAGTTCGCGGCGATTGTGCCGGCAGTCGGCGCAGCCATCGGCTTCGCGCAGGACCCCGACGCGGATCGGCTGGCAATCGTCGACGAGCGAGGACGCTACATCGGCGAGGAGCTGACGCTCGCGCTGGCGGCCGGCCACCGGCTGCGCCAGAAACGCGGGGCCCTCGTGATCAATCTGTCCACCTCAATGACGACCGAGGCGATCGCGCGCGAGCACGGATGTGCCGTGGAGCGGACCCCGGTCGGCGAGATCAACGTTGTCGAACGCATGATGGCGATCGACGCCCTGCTCGGCGGCGAGGGGAACGGCGGCGTCATCGACCCGAGGGTCGGCTACGTGCGCGACAGCTTCGTCGCCATGGCGATGATCCTGGACCTGATGGCGACGACCGGCGACCCGCTTTCGCGGTTGGTGGATCGCCTCCCGCCGTATACGATGATCAAGGAACAGTTTCCGCTGTCCGGAAAAGGCACCGGGGATGCAACCGATATCCGGACTCTGTGGGACCGGATTGCGCAGGCTCACCCCGACGCCCGCGTCGATCGCCGGGACGGCCTGCGACTGGAGTGGGACGACCGCTGGGTACACGTTCGGGCCAGTAACACCGAGCCGATCGTCCGGGTGATCGCCGAGGCCCGAAGCGAGGATCAGGCTCGAGATCTCTCACGCCGGGTCGGCGGCTGGGTCACCGAGGTCTAGGAGCATGTCAATGAGCACGTCGGAATGGCCGAGCCTCCCCGAGCCGCCCTCCGCCGCGTTCGTGGACGTCGACGGAACACTCCTGGCTCAGACGACCACGTTCCTCTTCGCGCGGATCCTCTACCGTCGTGGCTGGATCCGCCGCTCATTCTTTCTCCGGGCCCTTCATCACGGGCTCCAGCACAAATTCGGCCGGCTCGACTATGGGCGGCTCATCGAGATCGGCCTCCGATACATCCAGTGCGTCCCCGTCGCCGAGCTGGAGCGGATCGCGCAGGAGAACTTCGTCGAGCACGTCAGACCGCGGCTCTACAAGGGGGTCGTGGAACATTTCACCTCCCTCCAGGCCGCCGGAACGCCGATCGTGCTGATCTCGTCGTCGCCCGGCCTGGTGATCGCGCCGCTCGGGACTTACCTCGGCTGCGCGGGCTTGCTCACGACCCCCGTGGTGATCGAACGGGGCCGGCTGGTCGGGTTGGGACCAGGGCCGCCCTGCTATGGCGAAGGAAAGCTATTCTGGGCACAAAAATGGGCCGAGGAACACGGAATATCGCTCGACAGGGCGGTCGCCTACGCCGATAACTGGAGCGATCGGGCGATCCTGGAGCAGGTCGGACATGCGGTCGTGGTGCATCCACGCGGGCGGCTGCTGCGGCTGGCCCGAGCGCGAGGATGGGACATCGTCCGGCCGCAGCGGCCGGACCGGCCGCGTCGACGCCTCGCTGTTGTCCGACGATGGCGAAGAACCCGGGCCTGATCCAGTGGGCCAGCGACGTGAAGATGGGCGGACCGGGGACGAATCACCGGCAAGGAGGCCAAGGATCGGGGCGGCAAAAGGCCGGTTTCCCGGCACGAGCGTGGCCGTGGGACCTTATCGACGGCATGATCTTCCGTTATAATGACCAGACGGGAGCGAGCGATTCGACGGGCGGTTCCTGTCCGTTCCATGGGAGAAAGGGAGCGCGGGGGTTGGCGGACACTGAGTGCATGATGCGAGACCCAGCGGTCATGAAGAGCGACAAATCTACCGAGGTCACCGGGAACGCGGAAAAACCCGCAACGGTCGAGACGGGCATTCAGCCTGCGCGCTCGAGGAAGGTCAGCACCACGGCTGTCGCCCTGGTGGTCGGCCTGGCGGCGCTGACCGCCCAGGCGACCGAGTCGGAGTTGGTCCGCGATATTCAGCGGTACTGCACCGCCTGCTGGCGAAACGCCCGGCTGGACCCGCGCCTCTGGGACGATTGCACCCAGGAGGTCTGCTGCCGGCTGCTCACCAAGGCCCGCGACGGGCAGCTCGACCTCGCCCAGGTGCTGGCCGATGACACGCCGGATCGCCGCGAGCTCGTCCGGGCGATCGACATGGTCCGCAAGCGTGTCCAGCGCGCCCGCCGGTTCCAGCCGCTCGACGGCTCGGCGCCGGCGACCGGCGTCGACCAGCGACATCGCGACCGGCTGGAACTGGGCGAGATCCTCGAGGCCGCCCGCCGCGCCGTGCTCACCAAGCGGCAGGACCGCATCATCGAGCTCTGGATGCGCGGCTGGACCGTGCCGGATATCGGCGAGGAGCTGAACATGCCTCTCGCCCGCGTGAGCGATGAGAAGTACAAGGCTCTCCGCAAGCTGGAACACCATCTCCGCAGCCGCCGCGACATGAGCGAGTACGCCGCCACACAGGCGTCGGTTTGAGGGAACTGGCTCTCGGCCCGCGGTCTGCCAGGCTGATGGGACGGGCGTTCTCCCGGCGAGCCGGCAGAGCCGCCAACTGTCTCCTGTTCGGCGCGGGTCTCCCACACCGCCGGAATCCCGGTTCTGTTCGGCGCGGGTCTCCGTACCCGCCGGGAAACCTGGCCGGAGGTCCGCCGCGCAGTCGGATGCCTCAGGAAGCGCGCGAGTCCTCCGGTCACAGCCTGGGGCGTGGTGAGGAGACCCGCGACCAGGATTGCCCGTGCGGCTCGCTCGACCCGCATCTTTCACCGTATGAGCCCCGCTGTCTCATCCAGATGCGGTGGCCTCAAAGATCCCCCACCGCCCGGTGCAGCTCGAAGCCCGCGATGATGGCGTCGTACCGGGCGTTGAAATAGTTGTCATAGCTCTGCACCCGCGCCGCTTCGGCGTCGAGCACCTCCGTATTCGTCCCGCGCTGCTGGAGATACCGGCCGCGGGCGACGCGCAGGTTCTCCTCGGCCTGCGTGATCGCGGCGCGGGCGACCGGCACGCGGCTCTCACTCTCGCGGCAGGTCAGCCAGGCCGAACGGACCTCCAGGCGGATTGCCGAGGCCAGGTCGTTGCGACGGCTCATCTGGGCGGCGGCCCGGTGCTCGATGGCCAGCGCCCGCCGGCGCGAGGAGCCGCCGTCGAACAGCGTCCAGTTCATCAGGAACGCCGCGGCGCCGGTATCAGCCTCGGTGGGCAGGAACCGGGCGTTCTGATACAGGTTGGCGACCATGAAACTGACCTGCGGTCGCGTCCGGGCTCTCTCATTGACCGCATCCGCGTGCTGAGCCGCCGCCTGCGCCGCCAGCGAGGCCAGCTCGGGACGGCTGAGAATCGCCTGCTGGGCCAGGGCCTCGATCTCGGCCTCGTCGGGAACGATCGGGCGAGGATCCGGGATACCCAGCGGGTCGATCGCCGGAACGCCCCGCGGCAAAGACGGCCGAGCCGGCGGCTGGTCGGTCGCCATCTCGACCAGGGGGACGACCGTCTCCATCGGCCGGCAGAGATAGCGGTTATACGCCGCCCAGGCGAGGCTCAGCCGGTTGCGAGCCTGGATCTCGCGCTGCTGGGCATTGGCGCGAGCGACCTGCGCGGCAAGAAGGTCGTTGCGGATCCCCCGGCCTTCCCGCACGAGGTTCGACACGTCCCGCGACTGGGCCGAGAGACTGGCCACGCTACTGCGTGCAACGGCAACGCCCCGGCCGGTCCGCAGGACGTCGACGTAGGCTCGCGCCACGTCCAGCTTGAGATCCAGTGCCGTGACGAACTCATCGGCCCGAGCGGCGCCCAACCGGGCACGGTTGCCCTCGATGGTGCCGCGGATCTTGCCGCCGGCGTAGATCGGCACGCTCGCCGTGACGGCCGACAGCGTGAAAGCCTCCTGCGCACTGGACGCCGGCTTCGGCTGGCCGCTCTGGCCCGGAACCGAGATCGGGTTGGTCAAAAAGGCCTCGAGATTCAGGGTCTGGATCTGGGGCAGCCGGGACCGAAGCGACGATGACAGGTCGAGCCCGGCGGCCTCGGTCGTCTGACGGCTCGCGCGAAGCTGGAAATTGGCGTGCAGCGCGATCGACCAGGCCTCGGCCAGATCCTCGGCCCGGGCCGCCGCGGCGCTCGCGGTCACCCAGGCCATTGCCAGCGCCAGGGCCAGGATCGCTGCCCGCGCCTCGGGCTGCCGGCGAAGAGTATCCATCGATCGTTCCTCCTCCTTGAGGAATCGGACGGGAATCCATCCAGCATTTCCGATACACTTTTATCGTTGGCCGACGATTTCTCAATGGACCGCCGCTGCGCCGCCGTCCGAGCGCGCCCGCTTCATCAGGAACACCAGCGGGATCGCGGCGCACGACAGCACCGAGAACAGCCAGAACATGTCGAGATACGAGATCGCCGCTGCCTGCTGCTGCACGGCCTGGTAGAGGATCTGAAGACCCTGGCGATGCGCCAGCACGGGGTCGCCGATCCGCGACTGCAACGTGCCCGAGATCCCCGAGATCCAGTGCGCCGCGGTCGGGTTCAGGGCGTCGAGGTGCTCGGTGAACCGGAACTGGTGGAACTGCGTCCGGCGCTGGAGCAGCGTGTTCGTCAGCGCCACGCCGATGCTTGATCCCTCGTTCCGTACCAGGCTGAACAGGCCCGAGGCGTTGTTGGTCTGGTCCCTGGGAATAAACGCGAACGCCACGATGTTGATCGGGACGAACATCAAGCCGGCGCCCAGGGTCTGGAAGTTCCGCGGCGAGACGACCATGCCGGGCGAGACGCCCAGGTTGAGCCCGGCCATCCACATCGCGGCGAAGGCCTGAGTGACGAGCCCCGCGACGATCAGCTTGCGGGCGTCGAAACCACGGCTCAGCAAGATGCCGATCACGGGCATCTCGAGCATCGTCACGAACCCCGCCGGCGAGAGAACCAGCCCGGCATTGAGCGCCGAGTAGCCCATCAGGGTCTGGAGCATCTGCGGCAACAGCACGTTGCTGCCGTAGAGCACCCCGAAGGCGCAGAACACGCAGATCGACGCCGCCGCGAAGTTTCGATCGCGGAACAGCCGCAGGTTCACGATCGGCGCCGGGTGACGTAACTCCCAGAAGATGACGGCGACCAGCGACACGGCCCCCACGATCGCGAGCTTGACAATGAACGGCGAGTCGAACCAGTCGTACTCCTGCCCCTTGTCGAGCATCAGCTCGAGCGACGCCAGCCCGATCGAGAGCAGCGAGAGTCCGATAAAATCGACCCGCAGCGGCTTCCCCTTCATCTCGGCGCGCCGGGCCTTCAGATGCGGCGGATCCTCGAGCACCAGGGTGCTCAGGAACACCGAGAGAATCCCCACTGGGACGTTGATGTAGAAAATCCAGCGCCAGCTATAGTTCTCGGTGATATACCCGCCCAGCGTTGGCCCGAGCACCGGCGCGACCAGAATCGCCAGCGTGTACACGGCCATCGCCATCCCTCGCTTCGCCGGTGGGAACGTATCCATCAAAATCGCCTGCTCCGAGGGCTGGAGGCCGCCGCCGGCAAGTCCCTGGAGCACGCGGAAGAGGACGAGCTGCTCGATCGACGTCGCCATCCCGCACAGAGTCGAGGCGGCCGTGAACAGGACGACGCACGAGATGTAGAACCGCTTGCGACCAATCAGCGCGGACAGCCAGCCGGTCAGCGGCAGGACAATCGCGTTGGCCACGAGATAGCTGGTGAGTACCCAGGTGCTCTCGTGGACCGAGACCGAGAGACTGCCCGCGATGTGCGGCAGAGCAACGTTGGCGATCGACGTGTCGAGCACCTCCATGAAGGTCGCCAGCGTGACCGTCATGGCAATGATCCAGGGATTGATCGCCGGGCGTGCGGAGGGTTCGAGGGCGTGCGGCTCGCTCATGGGTGGGCCTCCGTCCGCACGGTCCGCGCGGCGAGGCCGCGGAGCCGTGATCCGGCGTCCCGGCCGTCGGGGCGGGCCTTGATATCGACCGACGGGACGACCGACATGCCAACCAGCAGCGGGGTGTCGCGCGGGTTGGGATCGACCAGGTCGATTCGCACCGGGATGCGCTGGACAACCTTCACGAAGTTGCCCGTCGCGTTCTCGGGCGGGAGCATCGACGACGCCGCTCCCGTGGCCGGAGCAAACCCCGAGACTCGCCCAGCGAAAACGTGTCCGGGATAGGCGTCGACCTCGACCTCGACCGCCTGGCCAATCGCGAGATCGGCGATCTGCGTCTCCTTGAAATTGGCCACGATGTAGACCTGGTCGAGCGGCTGGATCGACAGCAATCCCTGACCGGCCTGGACGGCGTCGCCGGGATTGACGGCCCGTCGGTTCACGAAGCCCGCGACCGGCGCGCGGATCTCGGTATAGCCCAGCCGAAGTTCGGCATCGGCGAGTTCCTTCTGCGCCTTCGCCACGGTCGGGTGCTCGTAAGCACGATTGGGGTCGAACGAAGTGCCGCCGAGCATCGCAATGGCCTGATCGAGCTGCGCCCGCGCGGCCCGGACCGATGGAACCTCCTCAAACCAGGCATCGCCGGTGCGCCGGGTCAGATCGACGAGAGCGCGGTGAAGCGATTCGGGCTGGAGGTCGGCCGCCGAGTTGATCCCGAGTTTCGCCAGGATCTGCCGGCCGGCCGCGACGCTACGTCGAACGTCGGTGGCCGTGTGCTCCAGGTCGTCCGGGACGCGTTCGGGATGAGTGTAGTCGGGCGGCAGGGCAAGCAGCGCCCGGGCCTGCTGGACCCGCTCGGCGGCCGCGCGGACCTTCTCGCGGGCAACCTGAAGCGCCGCGACACGCTCGTCCAGCTCCGACGCCGTGGCCGTCTGCTGGGCAACCAGATTCTTGATGCGGTCGTGGTCCTTCTGCGCCAGAACCATTTCGGCCTGCGCCGAACGCAAGGCGGCGGCCTCGGCACGGATGCTGGCGATCCGGTAGCGGACCTGTTCCTTCTCCCCCTCGACCGTCCGCCAGGCTTCCTCGAGCGCGGCAACCGACGACCGCACCTGGTCGCGAGCCGACTCGAGATCGGCACGGGCCGCTTCGAGCGCGCGGACCATCCGATCGACGTTCAGCATCGCCTGCTTCCAGTCCAGCCGCTTCTGATCCACGATGAGCTGGTACGGCTCGCGATCGAGCTTTACCAGCAGAGTCCCGCGCTCGACGTAATCATTGTCGTGCACGAACACCCGCTCGACGACGTCGGCGATCCGGCTGGGGACCGTCGACGCATCGCCCGTCACAAAAGCATCGTCGGTCGAGACGTGCGCCATGTAGTCGCGGACCCACGGTCCGCCCTTCCACACGCCCAGCCCGGCCGCCGCGATCACCGCCGCCAGCATCAGCGCGACCCGCCATCGACCTCGACCCGACGGCGCGCCCGCATCCCCAGCCTCGCTCACCGGCTCACCCCCTCCCTCGCCGTGCGGCCCGTGCCGCGGTCCGTGACCATGTCCGGCCGAGGCGATCCTTCGCGGACCTGACACCGCAACCCCCTCGCCCGAAACTCCATCCGGCTCGCTCATGTCTCGGCCTCCCTTCCCACTCAATCGTCGCGATCCCTGCCGCCGACAAGCCCACCACGATCGGCTGACTGAACTGACCGGTCAGTCATTTTCAAAAACTGACTGGTCAGTCATTATAGAGGGGCCCGGAAAACGAACAAGAGCAGGAACGACGGATCTGCTAGAATCGGGATCTCGTCAGCGGGCGCGGGACGGACGAGGTCGGCCGGTTGCAGCGGGGTCCGACCGGGTGAGGGTTCAGAGCAGGGTGAGGTGGCGTGTGCGAATGGAGGATCCCGCGAAGGCGCGGCGGATCATTGAGGCGGCGATCCGGCTCTTCGCGGAGCGGGCGTATCACGAAGTCCGTATGGAAGACATCGCCGCGCAGGCGCAGGTGGCCAAGGGAACGCTATACCTGCACTACAAGGACAAGGAGGACCTGTTCCAGGGGATCATGCACCACCAGTTGGTGACGCTGGTCGACCAGATGGAGGCCACCCTCCAGGACCGGCAAGATCTCCCGCCCGAGGAGAAGCTGCTGGCGATGAACCGCGCGGTGCTGGGCTACTTCGCGCAGAACCCAATGCTGCTGGACATCATGCAGCGGGTCGAGTTCTTCCGCTTCGGGACCAAGTCGGCCTGCGTCGAGGAGACGCGGGGGCGGCTGCTCGCGAACCTGGCGCGAATCCTCCGCGAATTCCCCAGCCGGGCGAACGCGACCGATGAAGAGATCACCCTGGAGGTCGTCGCGCACTCGGGCATGATGAAGGAGATCCTGCACAGCCTGCCTCGACCCTGGCCCGAGGATCTGCCCCAGCGCGTCACCCGGCTGTTCGTTCACGGAGTCGGATCCCTCGAGACGGGCAAGACCGCCGCGAAGCCGAAAACGCGGGCGAACGCCGCGCGCCGATGATCGACCAGCGGCGCGACAGCCGCGTCCGGCTGATTCACGGACAGGCTCTGACTGGACTGGACAAAACGGCGACTGGCTCCGCGTCTTCGAGGTGCCTGTCATCTCCCCATCCTGTCATCTCCCCATCCTGTTATATCAGGGCGCCTGGAAGCTCCTCAGCGCCGCGAGGACAGCCTCGCTGTGGCCGTCGACCTTGACCCGAGGAAAGACGGCACGCACCACCCCCTGGCCGTCGATGACGAAGGTCGTCCGCTCGACCCCCATCGACTTCCGACCGTACATGTTCTTCTCCTTCCAGACGCCGAACGCCTCGCAAACCCGGTGCTCGGTGTCCGCAAGCAAGAGGAACGGCAGCTCGAATTTCGTGGCGAACTTCTCGTGGGAGCGGGTATCGTCGGGACTGACCCCGAGAATCCTGGCGCCCCGCTTGCGATACTCGGCGAAGGCGTCGCGGAACGCACACGCCTCCTTCGTGCAGCCGGGCGTGTCGTCCCTGGGGTAGAAGTACAGTACAACGGGAGAACCCTGGCAATCCGACAGGCTCACCGACGTCCCGGACTGGTCGCTCAGCGTGAACGCCGGTGCGGGCTGACCTACCTCGATCATGGACCTGCCTCCTGTCGGGACCGACGGGGATACAGAATCGACCCGGCTCGAATCGTCGCGATCTCGATCTCCAACCGCACCCGTACCGGCCGGGACCAATCGCCGATCGCTCCCCGAGTTTAGGCATCCCGCCGGCGATGGCAAGGGGAACGCAGGAACAGGAAAGCGAGGCCACCCCGTGGGACACTGCGAGAGCTTCGAGCACACCGCCGACCTGGGACTCCGCGTGACAGGGACCGACCTGGCCGATCTCTTCCAGGCGGCGGCCGAGGGGCTTTTCGACACGATCGTCGCCAACCGCAACGCGGTTCGGGATCTCGAATCCGAGTCGGTGTCCCTCGCCGCCGAGACCCTGCCCGACCTGCTGCTGGCCTGGCTCAACGAGCTGATTTTCCGTTGCGAGACACGGCACCGCCTCTATCGCCGCTTCGAGCTCCGGGTGGACGAGAACCCACCACGGCTCGAAGCCACGATCGCCGGCGAGCCAATCGACCGCGACCGCCATGTCCTCGACCACGAGGTCAAGGCCGCGACGCACCACCGCGTGCGCCTCGAACCGGGTTCCGATGGCTGGGTCGCGGAGGTCATCGTGGATATCTGAGTCGCCGAATCTGTCTCAAGGCATGGGAAAGTATCGCAGGAAAAGAGCGGGCAACAGCGAGCGAAGCGGCCTGTTACCCCGGCACGAAAGATCCTCAAGTCAGTTTAATAATCCTGCATCGACCGACCCGGTCATGGCGAGGATCCGGAGAGGATGGGCGACCACGGCAGGCACTCCGTGACGAGTTTCCGGTTAATCGAGGTTGTGCTCGACGAGACCACAAAGCCTCTGCCTTCAGGGTTCGTGCTCCTGGCCCCACCGCGACTGGATCGACCGGATGGTCCCGACGTTCCCACCCCAGGCAGGATTGTCAGAACTTCCGCCTGCTGGCGACCTATCACGACCATGGATGGTGGGGCGTCCCTCGACGTGGCCCGAGACCCGGCAACCGGTCCGGATGAGTCTAGATCGGAAGAGCGTCG
>JAKAUH010000564.1 GCA_021818605.1 Planctomycetota bacterium | reverse complement strand
CGCTCGCGGGCGTTGCGGGTGAGGGCCGCGGCGCGATCGAACTCGGCTCGGGCCTCGTCGAGGCGGCCGAGCTTGACCAGGAGATCGCCGCGCACGCTCGGCAGGAGGTGATAGTTGCGGAGCAGGGGCTCCGAGAGCAGGACGTCGATCCGATCGAGGCCCGCGGCGGGGCCGAACGCCATGCCGATCGCGACTGCGCGATTCAGCTCGACGACCGCCGAGGGGATCAACCGTGCGAGTTGTCCATAAAGCTCGGCGATCCGCGGCCAGTCCGTCGCGTCAGCGGTCCGGGCGCGGGCATGACAGGCGGCGATCGCGGCCTGGAGGGTGTACCGACCTGACTGAGGTGAAAGGGATTCGGCCCGCTCGAGCGCCGCGAGGCCCCGGCGAATCAGGACGTGATCCCAGCGCGCGCGGTTCTGGTCGAGCAGCAGGATCGGCTCACCCGACGGCCCGACCCGCGCCGAGGCGCGTGATGCCTGGATCTCCATCAGGGCGACCAGGCCATGGACCTCGGCCTCGCGGGGAACCAGGCTGGCGAGGATCCGGCCCAGGCGCAGCGCCTCGTCGCAGAGCGCGGGGCGCATCCAGTCGTCCCCGACGGTCGCGGTGTAGCCCTCGTTGAAGACCAGGTAGACGACCTCGAGGACCGATGGCAGGCGTGTCGCCAGCTCGTCGCCGCGCGGGACCTCGAACGGCACATCTTGATCGGCCAGGGTCTTCTTGGCACGCACGATCCGCTGGGCGATCGTTGCCTCGGGCGCAAGGAAGGCGCGAGCGATGTCGGCGGTCGATAGCCCGCAGAGCAGGCGGAGCGTCAGCGCCACGCGGGCCTCGGTCGACAGCACCGTGTGGCACGCCGTGAAGACCAGGCGCAGGAGGTCGTCGCCGATCTCGTCATCGAGCGATTCGTCGAGATCGAGGCCATCGGGCCCGCGGCGGGACTCGAGCTCGCGGGCGATCTCCTCGGCCTTGCGGCCGAACCGCCGGTCGCGCCGGACGTGGTCGACCGCGCGCCGGCGGGCGATGGCCGTGAGCCAGGCCCCCGGGTTGCGCGGGACGCCCGACTCCGGCCATTGTTCCAGCGCCTGGACGAGCGCGTCGTGCGCCAGCTCCTCGGCGAGTCCAACGTCGCGCACGATCCGCGCGACGGCGGCGATCACCTTCGCCGACTCGATTCGCCAGACCGCGTCGATCGCGCGATTGGTCTCGGAGGCTGACATGCCTTCCGATCAGACCATCTTCGACCCAACGGTGCAACCGAATCGCGGCCGGTCCGCAGTCACACGGTCACGAGTTGTTGCGGCGCGCGGCCCGTTCCTGGGCGTAGGTGAAATCGGCGGCCGCCTTCTGGATCTCCTCGGGGAAATCCTCGACCTCCATGACCTGGCGGATCTCGATCATGTCGCCGTTCCTCATCGGGGCGCGTGTGGCCCACTCGATTGCCTCTTCCTTCGAGCGGACCTGGATCATCCAGTAGCCGCCGACGACCTCCTTGGCCTCGGCGAACGGGCCGTCGATCACTGTGGGCTTGCCCCCCGAGAACGAGACCCGGGCTCCGGTCGACGGCGGACGGAGCCCGTGGAGCTCCAGGAGCACGCCGGCTTTTTGCAAGGACTCGTTGTACTCCATCATCGGGGCCATGTCGGCCGGATCCGGCATCCGGTCCGCGGGTGCATCCGCATAGTCCCTGGGAATCACCAGCATCATGAATCGCATCGAAAGACCTCCTTTGAAGTCGGTCGGGCATTCTTGCCCGACGCTCGAGCCTCGTCAGGCTGAAAAGCCTGACCCACGTTCATACCCCGGTAATGAGGGCACGTCCGCGCACAGGAGACGAGTCGGCCACCAATCACATCGGGTCGCCCGAGGCGGGTCCATCTCCCCGAGCGCCTGGCGGCGGCTCAAAGATCGGCCGTAACTCGCATTCGCCGCGGCCGAAGACCTTCAGGAACCGTGTTGTCCACTCGATCGCCTCGTCCATCGAGGCGACTTCCAGGATCGCGTAGGAGGCCACCAGCTCCTTCGACTCGGTGAACGGGCCGTCCGTGACTGTCACGCTGTCATCGGCGACGCGCACCCGCGCTCCCTTCGCGCTTGGCTGGAGTCCCGCCGTGGCCACGAGCACCCCGGCCTTCTGAATCGCCGCCATGAACTTGCCCATCCGCTCCATCACCTCTGGACCAGGGCGGTCACCCGTCTCGGCCTCGGGGCTCGACCGCAGCAGTCCCAGTACACGCATCACCCTGTCTCCTCGAATCATCGATCCATCGACGCTCGGCCACGTCGCTCCGGGGCGATCCGTACCACCCTGGAGACGGCCTTCACGCTCACGTCGTCCGGCCGACCGCGATATCGACACGGTTCGCCGATTTTTTCTCCTCGGCCATCAATGCGTTCGTTCTGGGATCAGGCGGTGGAAGCGGCGCCGGCGGGCCGCCGCCCAGTTGTGACGGGCGGAAGAAGGTCGGGCCTTCGAGTCCGACTCCATCCGGATCGGATCGAGGCCGCCCGGCGTCAAGCCGAAAGCCTGACTACTTTCGCTGGCCGGACCGTCGTCAGCCTGAGAACCTGACCGGCTTGCCGCTCTCCGAGGATGTGAAAGAATCGTCGAAAAGGGGCAAAGAGCAAAGAGCCGAGAGCCGAGAGCCGAGAGCCGAGAGCCGAGAGCGAAGCAGCATAACAGCATACATGGTCTTCACTTGCAGTCATTCGCTCTCTTCTATCTGTTCTTCGGAATCGATTTCTTCACAAGCACTCAGAGCAACTCCCCCGTCCAGCCCGGCTCGATCCGTCGCATCAGCGTGCGGTCGTCGCGGCGGCGCATGCCGCACTTCTTGTAGGTCGCGTGCGCCCGAGCCAGGCGGTCGGGGTCGAGCGCGATGCCCAGGCCCGGGCCGGTCGGCACGCGGATCGCGCCGTTCTCGATCTTCAGCGCCTGGCCCTCGATGATGTCGCTGCCCGGGACCAGCCAGGGATAGTGGGTGTCGCTGGCCAGGGTCAGCTCGGGGATCGAGGCGGCCAGGTGGACCATCGCGGCCATCGTGATGCCGGCGTGGCTGTTGCTGTGCTGGCTGAGCGTCCAGCCCACGCCTTTCGCCAGCGGCCCCAGCGCCTGGCAGCCGGCGAAGCCGCCGAAATAGTGGTGGTCCACCAGTAGCACGTCGATCGGCTCGGTGCGCATTGCGCCCCGGATATCTGTGAATTTCGTCACGCACATATTTGTGCTCATCTTCAGGCCGGTGGCCTTGCGGACCTCGGCCATCGCCGGCTGACCGGAGACGGGGTCCTCGTAGTATTCCATCGGCAGGCGGGCGATCTCGTTGCCGATCCGGATCGCGGTATCCTTCTTCCACCGCGCGTTCGGGTCGATCCGCAGCTTCGCGCCGGGCCCCAGGCGCTCAGCCAGGGCGAACAGGCTGTCACGCTCGACCTTCGGGGGCAACACGCCTCCCTTGAGCTTGAACGTGCGGAACCCCCAGCGGTCGCGGAACCCCGCGGCCATTGCGGCCATGGCCTCGGGCGTGCGCACCTCGCCCCAGCTATCGAGCGCCCGATCGCCCTTGCCGCGCGAGTCGGCCAGGTGGGGGTCCGCCAGGACAACCGGGTGATCGGCGGCGTACCGGTAGAACAAATACGCCGCGAACTCGACCGAATCACGCACCGGGCCGCCGATCAGTTCGCAGATCGGTCGACCCATGGCGCGGCCGATGGCATCGAGGCAGGCCAGTTCGATCCCCGCGTACACGCCCATGCCCAGGGCCTGGAGCCGCGAGGCCAGGCGGCGGTAAGACAGCACGCTCTGCCCGACGACGATCGCGCGGGCCTTCTCCAGCCCGGCCGTCACTCGCTCGCCGCCCACGGTCTCGCCCAGGCCGACGGTGCCGCTGTCGGTCCTCAGCTCGATGATGTTGCGGAGGAAATACGGCCCATGACAGCCGCTCGCGGCCAGGAGTGGAGGGTCCGGAAGCGCGATGGGAGTGACCTTGAGGTCGGTGATCGTCAGCCGGTTATGGGCGTCAAACGGCGGAATCGGTCCCGATCCCGGAGCCTCGCCCATCCCCAGGGCCAGGAGACCTCCGCCGGTGCCACCCAGCCAGTCGCGTCGATGCAGCTTCATGATTCTGGGCCCCTCGATGACCCGGTACAGAAACACCCCCTCGCGGATTCAGATCCATGATGACTTAACCGCCAACCGCGTGGAATGCACGAAAAAAACGCGGGGGCATCGGGGACTGGGGGACTCCGACATCGGCGGTGCGCGATCTCTGGCAGTCGGCGTCAGTTGCCCTCGGGCGTCTTGACGCGGAACTCGCGGGTGCGGAAAGTCAGCGAGCCAAGCGCGGCGAAGGCCACGGCGATGCTGGCGAGGACGATGACGCACGTCGAGGCCGACACCGCCCTGTCCAGTTCGATCGACCAGTCGGCGCCGGGGAGGTCGAGCCAGCGGACGGCGAGCACCCGGATGTAGTAGATGACCGTGGCCTCGCGGACCATGAACGGAATGCTGCCAAACAGCCCCTCGACGATCACGATGTAGATCGCGCCCACGACCAGGGAGCGGCGCACCCACAGGCTGAGCCAGCCGAACATCGCCGAGTAGGCCGAGAGCGCCAGCGCCAGGAGTCCCAGCGCGATCACCGCCCGCTCGCGGAGGATCACGCCGAGCAACCGCTCATCGCCCCAGTGGATCGCGACCAGCGTCGCGACGGTGAAGATCGAGGCGCGGACCCACGACGAGACGATTGTCCCGAACAGCTTGGCCAGGTAGATCGCCCAGCGGCGGATGGGACGAATCAGCAGGTAGGTGAGCGTTTGCTCCTCGATGTCGTCCTGCACCATCCCCGAGGCGAGCAGGAGCGCGGCCAGCGGCACGAGCACGGGGAACAGCAGGCCGAAGATCAGGGCGTTCTCGACCGGCGGGGCGTGGTAGTTGACCTGGTAGCGGCGGATGAGGATTGCCAGGAGGATCGGCATGGCAAACAGGACCGCCAGGATCAACAGGCGGATGCCCCGGTTCTGCCGCGTCACGGTGATCTTCACCACGGTGAAGAGGGCCGAGAGGCCGAGCGCCAGCGGCAGCGGCAGCGGCAACGGCCGCGGCACCGCCCCGGCGATGGGTGCGGTCGTGCCGGGAACCGGTGTGGAGGGCGACGTGAGATCAGGTATTGGCGCGGTTGTCATGTGGGCACCAGGTAATTGAAAACGGCTTCGAGGCTGTCGTCGTCGGAATAGACCTCGTCGATCGGGGTGCGGCCGTCGAGCGCCAGGTCGACGAGCCGCGAGTAGAAGCGGTCGGGAACGCGGGTCTCGACGACGATCGCGCCGTCGTCACGCCTGAACTCGACGCCGACGACGTCGTCATGCTGCACCAGCTCGGCGGCGAGGTCGCGGACCCGAGGGGATTTCAGCACGATCCGGTGCGGATGCTCGTCGATCAGGTCACGGATCTGCCGGACGTCGCCCTGCGCAACCAGCCTTCCTCGGTTGAGCAAAACGATCGAGCGGGTCACGGCCTGGACCTCGTGGAACACGTGGCTGGAGACCAGTACGGTCCGGCCGTGGCTCCCCCAGTCGATGATGGCGTCGATCAGCTCGCGGCGGGCGACGGGATCCGTGCCGGTCAAGGGTTCGTCGAGGAACAGCACGATCGGGTCGTGCACGATCGCCTGGGCCAGCTTGATCCGCTGGCGCATCCCCTTGGAGTAGCCGCGGATCGGCCGGTCCGCGGCCGCGGTCATGTTGACCTTTTCGAGGGCCCGCTCGGCCGCCTCGGGCGCGGCACGCCGGCCCAGGCCGGCGAGCAGCCCACAGTTCACCAGAAAAGCCCGGCCAGTCATCCACTCGAAGAAGGCGTCCTGCTCGGGGCAGAGGCCCAGGTATCGGTTCAGCCCCGGCTCGTTCCAGGGCCGATGGTCCAGGACGCGGACCTCGCCCTGGCTGGGCCGCAACTGCCCGGTCGCCAGTTGCAACAGCGTGCTCTTGCCCGACCCGTTCGGGCCCAGCAGACCGGTCACGCCCGAGGGCAGCCGGAGCGTCAGGTTGTTCAGGCCGATCACCTGGCCGTACCACTTCGACACGGAACGGAACTCGACGATCGGCGGGCTGGAATCCCGGCCAGGGTTCGGGCTCGACTGGATCTCATCGCTCATCGCGGTGGCTCGCCTCGCTCGGCTGGATCGCCCAGGGCGCCATTGCAACGGCCGGTCCATCGCAACGGAACCTTGACGATAGCGTCTCTCACGCCCTTTGGGGACCGGCGAGCGGCGGGATTCACTCGCTTGACAGGTTCTCGACCGACCGATACACTGCTCCTTGTTGAGACTGAATCTCAGTTTCAACGATCTGGTCAGTCAACTCCGGGGTGGTGCTGGTCCCGCCATCCCGGCAGGTCGTGCGCGAAGTAGGTGGAAGCCCGATGAGGAGCGTCCCGCGGGACCAGTCCCTGATGCCCGTCTCAGGGCCACCGGGCTGCATCTCCAGGTCGATTGCAGCGAGTGGCTTGCGTCGAGGCAAGATTCGACGGCGAGGCCCTCGAACATCACGCGACGGCTGATGCCGCGACCGCCGGGGAGCGCGCGCCGTCGATCGTCTCGACGCGCGCGGGACCACTCCCCGGCGGCGCGGCACCCGTTGAGATTCTGTCTCAACCTGGGTGGCCGGCTGGCCATGGTCCATCTCTCGGAGGAGATTTCGATGCCGTGTCGTGCATTGCGCCGTGGATTCACGTTGATTGAGCTTCTGGTGGTGATGGCGATCGTGGCGATCCTGATCGCGCTGTTGTTGCCCGCGGTGCAGGCCGCGCGCGAGGCCGCGCGGCGAGCGGGCTGTTTCAACAACCTGAAGCAGGTGGGGATCGCGCTTCAAAACTACCACGACTCAATGGGTGTCTTCCCGATGGGGTATGTCGCGAGCGCGCGGTTCGTGAACGGGGCGACAGATACGGCCCCTGGATGGAGCTGGGCGGCGATGATCCTGGGGCAGCTCGACCAGACGCCGCTGTTCAACGCGGCCAATTTCCTGCTGCCGGTCCAGTCCGCCGCCAATATGACGGTGACCGGGACGACACTGGCCACGTTCCTCTGCCCGTCCGACCTGACGAACGGCGCGTTCCCGATCACGGATGCCGCGGGAAACACGCTCATGGTCGCCGGACCATCGAGCTATGCGGCCTCCGTTGGGGGAAACGAGACCGACACCGCGACCGGAATCAACAACGATGGGCTGGGCACCGGGATGTTCTTCCGCGATAGCCGGGTCTCGATGTCGCAGGTGACCGACGGGACGAGCCAGACGATCGCCGTGGTGGAGCGCGCCTGGGCAAAGGCGAACGGGACGTGGGCCGGGGCGCCGGCAAATGGCACAATCCGGCGCGGGGGGCAGAACACCTGCCCGACCACCGGCGCACTGTATTATCCGGCGGCCACGCTGGTCCAGGCGCATTGCCATCTGATCAACACCAACTCCGACCCCGACGGCGGCCTGGATGATACCTCGAGCATGCATCCGGCCGGGGCGAACTACCTGTTCGTCGATGGGTCGGTCCACTTCCTCAGGAGCATTCTTGGCGACGGGGGTTTCCGCGCTGACGGCAGCCCGATCTACAGCCCGCAGGAGATTGTCTTTCAGGCGATGGCGACGCGCGCCGGCGGGGAGGTCGTGTCGTCCAGCTCGTATTGAACTGGCGAGGCTTCGTAAATCTGACGCAACCCGAACGACCCGCATTGCCGATACCTTCGATGGCCGGCGCGCTGATCGAGCGCGCTTGTCTAGGAGGCCGTGGCGATGCGGAGATTGACTCGCGGGCTTGAGAGAGCGTCGATCCCGGCGCGTCGGTTTGCGGCCGGCCGCGTCCGGGGTCGGCTCCTGAGGCTTGGCGCACTGATCGCACTGGGCTCCGGCGGGTGCGCGCACGTCGCGGATCTGCCGGAATACCAGGAACTCGAGCGGCAGGTCCCGCCTGCGCCGGCGCCGGTTCATCCCCACGCTCATCCTGGTCCCCAGGTGCCCCCTCCGCCGCCGGTGGTGCCGACCGCCGCGGCGATCGATCCTGTGTCGACATCGACGCCGGAGGAGCTTCTCGGCCCGCAGCCGGTGGACGTCTTCATCCGCCATGCGCTGGCCGAGAACCGCACCGTGCAGGCGGCGCGGTACAACGTGATGGCGCTCAAGGCCCGGATCCCGCAGGTCACCTCGCTCGATGACCCGGTGGTCTCGAACACGATCGCGCCGATCCCGAGCCTGGCGCTTCAGTATTACCTGATGGGATATAATCCATATACCTTTCTGATCGCGCAGCAGTTCCCCTGGTTCGGCACCTTGCGCCTGCGCGGGCTGGCGGCCGAGGAGGACGCGCGGGTCGCGCTGTTCGAATTATGTGCGGCGCAGCTCGACGTGGTGGCGAACGTCAAGAAGGCGTATTTCGACCTGCAATTCAACGAGCGGTCGGAGCAGATCCTGCTCGAGAGCCGCAAGCTGGCCGAGGACCTGCTGGAGAACGTGAAGGTCCGCTACGAGACCTCGAACGTGGGGCTCCAGAACGTGCTCCAGGCGGAGGTGGCGATCCGAGACCTGGACCGCGAGCTGGCGCGGGTGCGCCAGGGACTCGATGCGGCACGGGCCGAGCTGGCGCAGCAGCTTCACACCAGTCCGGAGTCCGAGTTGCAAACCCAGCCCGACGCGACCCTTGTGTCCGACGTCCCCAAGCAGGTCGATCGGCTTTACCAACTGGCGGTGGCCGTGCGGCCGGAACTCCAGGGCCGGATCGCGGCGATCCAGCGGGACCGCGCTGCGGTCGAGCTGGCGCGGAAGCGGTATTATCCCAATCCGACGGTCGGCATTGACGTGATGTCGATGACCAAGGGCGGTTTCATGGGGCCGCCGGGTGTTGCCAGGGGCACGCCCGATCTGATGTTCTTCCTCGCCTTCAACCTGCCGGTCTACCGCAAGAAGGTCGACGCGGGCGTTGTCGAGGCGCAGGCGCGGGCGATGGCCGATGCGAAGCTTTACGACGCCGAGCGCGACTCAGCCTATCGCGAGGTGAAGGACCTGTTCAGCCAGGCCCAGTCGCAACGGAACATCCTGGGCTACTACCAGAAGGATATCCTGCCGAAGGCGCGGCAGGCGCTCGAAACCGCGACGAGCGGATACGCCAACGAGAAGGTCGATTTCCCGACGGTTTTAACCGCCTGGCGCGAGGTGCTCCAGATTCAGCTTCAGGTGGCGCAGGTGGAATCCGACCTGGGCAAGGCGCTGGCGTCGCTGGAGCGTGCGGTCGGGTCGCAGATCAACGAGCATCCGATCGCCGAGACCGCGGAGCCGGCAGCCGCGCCGGCAGGGCCGAATCCTTCGACCTCGCCCTCGCCGGCCTCGGGTCCCGATCGCCTTGAGCCGCTGCCTACATCGACGACGCCCCGCCCGACCCGATGACCAGCTCGGGCGGGACGCGGAACGGGTAGCCGAAGCCGGGGCCCGTCGAGCCTCGCCGCGGGTCCGATTGCCGCGTCATCGGCCTTCCGATCGTGTCGAGGCCGAGGCCCGACGAGAAGCGGAAGGACTCGAACCGCCGGCCGCCGTCGCCGCTTGTCTGTGCGGCGGATCTCAGCGAGGCGCCGCCGATCGGGGTCGCGGTCATCGAGGTGCCGCCGATCGGCGTTTGGGGCAGCGCGCGCGAGACCGAACGGATGGCGAAGCCTCCGCCGGGCCCGCCCTGGTACGGGACATATCCGCCACCGCCGCTGTAGGGTATGTACGCCGTCGTGCCGCTGGAATAGTACCGGCCGATCGTTGCCGCGCCGTAGCCGCCCAGCGAGCGGCCGCGGACCGACCTCGCGGACTGGGCGCGGGCGGCTCCCGTTACCACGAGCAAGACGCCACCGAGGACGACGAGCCGCGTCGCGGCGGCCAACGGCTTCCGTAGCATGACCATTTCGCCCTCAACTGGGTTCGAGTCGACACGATGGACCTACTCCATTATCGGAGCAATCGCCCCATCGTCTACGTTCGGAGTCGACGAGTTCGCCCGCAGGTCGGTCCACGACTTCCAGATCGTGTAGATCGCCGGGTAGATCAACAGCTCGAGGATGAACGATGTGACGATCCCGCCGACCATGGGCGCGGCGACCCGCTTCATGACGTCGGCCCCCGATCCGGTGCCCCACATGATCGGCAGCAGGCCCATCAGGATCGCCATGACGGTCATCATCTTGGGCCGCACTCGCTGCACGGCGCCTTCCAGGACGGCGCGTTCGATGTCCATGATGTTCCGAATCCGCCCGGTCCGGCGCTCGCGCTCGTACGCGATGTCGAGGTACAGCAGCATCACCACGCCGGTCTCGGCGTCGACGCCCGCCAGGGCGATGATGCCCACCCAGACAGCCACGCTCAGATGATAGCCGAGGATATCGAGCAGCCAGAACGCACCGACCAGCGAGAACGGCACGGCCAGCAGTACGATCAGGACCTTCGCGAGCGAGCCGGTGTTGAGATACAGCAGCACGAAGATCACCAGCAGGGTCAGCGGGATGACGTACGTCAGCCGGCGGCCGGCGCGCTCCATCGACTCGAACGAGCCGCTCCACACGAGCGAGTAACCGGGCGGGAGTGGGACCATCCGGGCGACCATGGCGCGGGCGTCGCGGACGTAGCCGCCGGGGTCACGATCCTCGATGTCGACATAAACATAGCCGACGAGCTGGGCGGCCTCGCTCTTGATCGAGACCGGGCCCGACGTGATCGCCAGCTCGGCCAGCTCGCCGAGCGGGACCTGGGCGCCGGTCGGCGCCTCGACGAGTACGCGGCGCAGGTGGTCGAGGTCGTCGCGCAGCTCGCGGCCATATCGGACATTCACGGGGAACCGCTCGCGGCCCTCGATGGTGGTCGTCACCCGCGAGCCGCCGACCGCCGACTGAATCACGGCCTGGACATCATCGATCGTCAGGCCATAGCGTGCGATCGCGTCGCGGTGGACGTTGAAGTCCAGGTAATAGCCCTCGGAGATCCGTTCGGCAAACGCGCTGCGGGTGCCGGGGACCATGCCGAGGACCTTCTCGAGATCGCGGCCGACTCGGGCGATGCCGGCGGCATCGGGACCGAAGACCTTGATCCCGATCGGCGTGCGGATGCCCGTTGAGAGCATGTCGATGCGGCCCTTGATCGGCATCGTCCAGCTCGTGCTGAAGCCGGCCAGCTTGTGCCGGAGGGCGGCGTCCATCTCGGCGATCAGGCGGTCGGGCGTCAGGCCGGGGCGCCACTGCTCGGGCGGCTTCAGCTCGATCACCGTCTCGACCATCTCGAGCGGAGCGGGGTCCGTCGCCGTCTCGGCGCGGCCGGCCTTGGCGAAGACGCCGGCGACCTCCGGAAAGCTCATGAGGATCCGGTCCTGCTCGACGATCGCCGCGCGCATCGTCTCGATCGACGCGCCCGGCAAGGTCACGGGCATGAAGAGCAGCGTTCCCTCCCACAGAGGCGGCATGAACTCCGACCCCAGGCCGCGGTAGACCGGGACGATCGTGCCAACCGCCGCGATCGCCAGCAGTACCATCAGGTAGCGGAGCTTGAGCGCCGCGCGGGCGAACGGGCGATACAGCCAGATCAACCGCCGGTTGAGCGGGTTCTTCGCCTCGGGCGGAATCCGGCCTCGGATCAACAGGGTCATCAGCAACGGCGCCACCGTGATCGACAGGAACGCGGCGAACAGCATCGCGAAGGTCTTGGTGTACGCCAGCGGCTTGAACAGCCGGCCCTCCTGGTCCTGGAGCGCGAAGACCGGCAGGAAGCCGACCGTGATGATCAGGAGCGAGAAGAACAGCGACGGACCCACCTCGCGCGCCGCGGCGATGATCACCTCCTTGCGATCACGGCGCGCGGATTCGGGCTGCGATTCCTCATGCTCGATCTGCTTGTGCGCGTTCTCGATCATCACGATCGCCGCGTCGATCATGGCGCCGATCGCGATGGCGATGCCGCCCAGGCTCATGATGTTCGACGTCAGGCCGATCCCTCGCATCGCCAGCAGAGCCAGCAGCACCGCCAGCGGGAGGGTGAGCACCGCGACCAGGGCGCTGCGCAGGTGAAACAGGAACGCGACGCAGACCATGCTGACGATCACGCTCTCCTCGATGAGCTTCTCGCGGAGGTTCTCGACCGAGCGCTCGATCAGCGCCGATCGGTCGTAGGTGACGACCAGCTCGACGCCCTCCGGCAGCGAGGGCCGCACGGTGTCGTCGATGGTCTTCTTCACGCGCTGGAGGACGTCGTGGACGCTCTCGCCGAAGCGGACGACGACCACACCGCCGGCGGCGTCGCCCAGGCCGTTGTAATCGACCACTCCCCGGCGGATATCGGGCCCGAGCTGGACATCGGCCACGTCGCGGACGCGGATCGGCGTTCCATCCTTGCGAGTGCCCAGGCTGATTTCCTCGATGTCCGGGATGCCGCGAATGTAGCCGCGGCCGCGGACCATGTACTCGCGGCCGGTGAACTCGATCACCCGGCCGCCGACCTCCTGGTTGCTGGCGCGGATACGACTGACAACGCGGTTGATTGGGATGTCGTAGGCGAGCAGGCGGTCGGGATCGAGCGTCACCTGGTACTGCTTGACGTATCCACCGACCGACGCGACCTCGGCCACGCCCGGCACGGCGCGAAGCTGGTACTGCACGTGCCAGTCCTGGAGCGTGCGCAGGTCGGCCAGGTTGTGCCGGCCGGTGCGGTCGACCAGGACATATTCGAGCCCCCAGCCCACGCCGGTGGCATCGGGCCCGAGCCGCGGCGCGACGCCGGCCGGCAGCTTGCCGGCCATGCCGCTGAGGTATTCGAGGACACGACTGCGGGCCCAGTAGAGGTCGGTGCCATCCTCGAAGATGGCGTAGACCAGCGAGAAGCCGAAGAACGAGTTCGCGCGCACCGCCTGGACCCGGGGCGCCGACAGGAGCTGCGTGACGATCGGATACGTCACCTGGTCCTCGATGATGTCCGGGCTGCGGTCCTCCCAGGTCGTGTAGACGATCACCTGGACGTCCGAGAGGTCGGGGATCGCGTCGAGCGGCGTGTGCAACACCGCCCATGCGCCGCCCGCGACGATCGCAAAGACGAGCACCAGGACCAGAAACGGGTTGCGCGCGCTGAACTCAATGAGACGGGCGATCATGGCTCGGCGAGTTCCCTGGGTGATCGAAGTTCAGCGTCTGGCTGGCAAGTGGTCCTTCCGGGCGAGTGGGGGACGTCCGTTCCCTGTCCTCGCGACCGGACAGGCGGCTGACGCCCCCCGCTCGCCTGCCAGGACAGACACTCAGTGCTTCCGCTTCGAGTGGTCCATGCCCTTCATGCCGTCCATGCCCTTCATTGGGCTCGTGTCCTTGCCATCCGCTC
>JAKAUH010001019.1 GCA_021818605.1 Planctomycetota bacterium | reverse complement strand
GGGTTATGGGCTTTATCATTCGCTCGAGGAACCCGGCGGAGCGGCTGAGCTGCTGGTCCTCCTCGGCGCCGAAACCGCTCATGGCGATGCCGGGAATCCCGCCACGATCGCGGAGCCCGCGGATCAGCTCCAGCCCGGTGCCGTCGGGCAGCTCGATGTCCGACAGGAGGAGGTCGAAGGTCCGCCCAGGCGAGCCCAGCGCGGCGCGCGCCTCGGCCAGGGTGCCGGCCGTGACCACCTCGTGTCCCCGGCGGCGGAGCACCGTGGCGAGAAACCGTAGCGTGTCCTCGTTGTCCTCGACGAGCAGGATGCGAAGACCCGATCGGGGGCAAGACCGGGATGCCTGGCTGTGGGCCGACTCGTCGCGACTTCGCCCCGATGCGGCCACCGAGGCGGGTGTAGCCGCCGGCACAGGCACCGTCGCAGCCGACGGTGCGGCGACCGTGGCGATCTCGAGGCGGAACGTCGAACCAAGGCCCGGACCCGGGCTGGTCGCCGTGAGCCGGCCGTCCATGGCCTCGGCCAGCGAGCGGCAGATCGCCAGGCCCAGCCCCAGCCCGCGCGACCGGCCGCGCAGGTCGTCGTAGCCCTGCTCGAACGCCTCGAAGATCCGGGGGAGCAGCTCGGGCGCGATGCCGATGCCGGTATCGGCGAACTCGACGACCAGCACCGCGTCGCCCGGTTCCGGGCCCGGCTCGTTCGACGTACGGACGATCAATCGCCCGCCCGCCCGCGTGAACTTGGCGGCGTTGCGCACGAGGTTCCAGGCGATTTGCATGATCCGCGCGTGGTCCGCATAAACGTGGTACTCGCGGGCCTCGAGTACCAGGCAGACATCCAGCCCGGCGACGAACGTCTCCTCGCGGCAGATCTCCGCGGCGCGGCGGAGGGCCTGATGCAGGTCGACGACCTCAAAATCCAGTCGCAGCCGGCCGCGGGCAATCCGCGAGAGGTCGAGCAGGTCGTCGATCAGCCGTGATTCCAGCTCGATATTCCGGCGAATCATCTCCAACTCGGGCAGAATCGACGGATCCGGGTTCGACTCGATGAGCGAGGAGACGGCGATCACCACGGGCGTCAGCGGCGTGCGCAGCTCGTGGCTGAGCACGGCGAGGAACCTGTCCTTGGCACGCGAGGCGGCCTCCGCCTGCTCCTTGGCAATGCGAAGCTCGGCCTCAGCCCGCTTGCGCTCGGTGATGTCCTCGATCAGGAATGAGCAGAGGCCCTCGCCATCGCCGGGCGGGTCCATCGGTGCAAAGGTGGCAGCGACCCACTCCGGCCCGTCCGGCCAGGCGCCGCGTTCCTCGAAACTCTCGGCACCGCCGGTCTCGTGGCAACGGCGCAGGTGCTCGCGCCAGGCCGCCAGCCGATCGGCCGACATGCCCAGTTCGCGGGCCGTCTTCCCCTCGATCTCGCCTGGACCACGGCCGAAGAGCCGGTCCGTCGGCGCGTTGGCCGAGACGATCCGCACGTCGTCCCCCGCCCGCTCGAGCACGCCCATCGCGGCCGACGACGACTGGTAGAAGCTTCGCAAGAGCGACTCCTTCTCGCGCAGGGCCCGCTCGGCGTGCTTCAGCGGCGTGACGTCGCTGACCATCAGCAGGAAGCCGCCGGCGGCGCCCGACTCGAGCCGCTCGCCCAGCCGGTGCGACCCGGAATCCTCGTCCAGTCCGATCGGACGCACGGTCACAATGACATCGCGAACCACGCCGACGCTGCCGCGGAGCCGAACCTCGCACCACTCCTCACCCGGGCCGGTCGTCCCCAGCCGGATCACGCTGCGGTCACCGGGATCGGCCAGGAACTCGACCAGAGGACGCCCGAGGATCGCCTCGGGCGGCAGGCCGAGAATCTCACCCAGCCGCCGACTGGCATAGGTGGTCCGCCCGTCCCGGTTGATCGCCCAGATCCCCTCGGCCGCCGCCTCGATCAGCCGGCGGTGCCGCCCCTCGCTCCGGGCCAGCTCCCGCTCGCGCTGCTCGGCCCGCCGCCGCTGTGCGTGCACCAGCGCAAACAGCAGGACGATCAGCAGCGACAACGCCCCGAACCGGAGCAGACGTACGGCCAGGACCCACGGCTCGCCAGCCTGGTCGTTGGCCAGCACGATCGCCGCCGCGCCCATCGCGGTCGCATACAGCCCCGGACCCAGCCCGCCCAGCCAGGCCGACGCCGTCACCACCAGGACCAGCATCAGCCGCATCGGCGGCGTGTCGCCGATGATCGGGCTCAGCCACCAGGGGGACAGGCCCGCCACCAGGACTCCCACCGTGGCGAACCCGTAGATCCCGGCGAGCCGGCGATTCATTATGGGGATGGACATCCTGGTCTCCCGCTCGACTCGCCGATCGCCGCGCCGTGCGCTGCGCTGTCCTGTCCTGCCCGGAACTGCAGCGACAAGAACCGTCTCATCCCGGCCCTTCGGCCAGCCACCGGCGAAATCCCACAAACCGATTCATGTTACCACGACTCGAACCACCGGGATACCCGCACGCTCGCTTCCATCAATCGCGGACGGCCGAACGAACGCCAGTTCACCCCCGGGATTGCCGAAGAAAAAGGACAGACGCCCGGACCGCCCGGCGCGCCGGCGCGATCGCGCCGATTTCGAGGC
>JAKAUH010000044.1 GCA_021818605.1 Planctomycetota bacterium | reverse complement strand
GCCAGATCGGCCGACGGCAGCGGCCCGGCGCGGGTCGCCGACCCCCTGGCGGAAGTGGCGAGTGGCTCGGCGGAAGTGGCGAGTGAAGACCGGGTTGGGCGTTCCAGTTCGGCGCGGGCCTCCGACTCCGCCGGAGAGCCCGACCGCAGCTCACCCGCACCAGCGCAGGCGAGTGGAAGCGTGGAAGACCTCCAGTCTGGCCCCAGGCCGGGGTCAGGCGAGCCGCGTCCAGCATTGACGAACGAACCCAACGGCCGCGACCCCCGATCCTCCACGAACGAACCCAACACGCCCCTCGTCGCCGAATCGGGAAAAGTGACGAACGAACCCAACGCGGCCAGGGTCTCGCCTCGGCTCATGACAGTCGAGGCGAGCCCGCCCGATCGTGCGGAGGTGGAGGCTCGATGGCGGCCTGGCCCTGTCGCCCTTTTGCTGGCGCTGGCGATCTCCCTGATTGTGACAGCTCAGGCCGCCGGGAACGGTACGAGAGTCCCCAACGCGACACGACCGCAACTCCCGGCCTCGCGACCGGCTTTCACGCAAAGACGCGCGGATGAACCGGTTTCGCGCAGAGCCGCGGAGGGAGCCGAGTCGCGGACCGACCGGACGGTTCGGGGTCGGGATTTCGCTCAGACAGGCGGGCGGCGTCCCGACTTGCGGAACAGTGGCGGTCTCGGTCGATTTTCATCGGATTGAGACCCTGCGGGGCATCCCTGGTCTTTCCGTGAGTGGACAGAATCATCGGCGCGTTCTATTGGTCTCGATGAGAGGCTGGTTTACCTCGGTCCGGCGAGACCCATCCTGCCAGCCGCCTTCCCGAACGTGTCGTGTTCACCCCGGAGAAGACCGATGAAGTCCGTCTCGCCCTCCCGCTGCTTCCAGTCATCGAGCTCAGCCCCGGCCTCGTCGCGAAGGGGCCGAAAGCGATTCCGCGCGGGGATGGAGAACCTCGAGGACCGCAGGCTGCTGTCGACGCTCCTCGACCCGACGGCCTTCACCAGCCTGGGGGCGCTCAGCACCACGGCGAATGACAGCTACACCCTCAATACCGACACCCAGACGTTGACCGGGCCCGGCGTGAGTGTCACCGGCGTCCTGACATCGAACAACATCGCGGTGTTCGACTTCGACAGTGTGTCCATCGCGGCCGGCAGCACGATCACGGCGAGCGGTTCGTATCCGCTGGCCATCCTGTCGCGGGGCACCTTCACGGTCGACGGAACCATCGACGCCAGCGGCGCGACGCCGTCGCCCGGTTCCGAGAGCGCGGTGGCCGGCGGCCCGGGGGGGTACGGGGGCGGTCAGTTCACCACCTCGCAGGGGGCCGGGCTGGGCCCTGGAGGCGGCGGTGCGGTCAGCGGCGCCAGAACCACTTACGGCGGCGGTGGCGGCGGCTTCGGCGGTGCGGGGGGCCAGGGCGGCGCATCCGGCGGCCTCGGCGGCACGACCTATGGCGACCTGTTGACCCAGCTCCAGGGCGGCAGCGGCGGCGCCTCCGGGACGGAGCAGCTGTACTCAACACGGGCGACAACCGGCGGCGGCGGCGGCGGGGCGCTGGAGGTCGTGGCCGTGACGTCGATCACGGTCGACACCGGGGGCATCATCGAGTCCAACGGCGGTGACGGCGGCATGGCCGGCAACGGGTCATCCGGTGGCGGGTCCGGCGGCGGCATCCTCATGAAGGCCCCGGCGGTGACCAACAACGGCACGGTCTCCGTCGACGGTGGATTTGGGCCGGCCGGCGGATGCTGCGGCGGTGGCGGTGGCGGCGGCGGCGGGATCCTGGACGTCCTCTACAGCCAGTCGGAGACCGGCAGCGGCTCGTTCCAGGCGAGCGGCGGCCTGGGCGGATCGAGCGGAACGGGGACGGCCGGCCAGGCCGGCTCGACCGGCATCGTCAATGTCCAGCAGTACTACAACATCACCGCGAGTCTCTCGGGCACCGAGATTCTGCTCACCGGCGATAACAGCGTGTCGAGCCTGGGCGTCACCTATGATCCCACGACCCAGACCTACATCTTCACGGCCAACTCGGGCGAGACCTTCGGGACCGACGGCTCGCTACCGGCGGGCGTCGTCTTCACGTCGAGCGGTAACACGGCGACCCTGGCTCCGAATGGCACCACCTGGGCCGCCCTGGGCGATTCGGTCGGCACCAGCATGACCAACTCGGCCGGGACCGCGATCACGCTGGGCGGCTCCGGGGCGCCGGTCTCGAATTTCGGGACTGCGTTCGACGTCGCCAACTCGAGCGGGGGCGTCACGAGTCTGACGATCGATGACTCAGCGCAGTCGACGTCGGACAGCCCGACGATCACGGCGACCGGATTGTCCACCAATACTGGCGGATCGATCACCTACGGCAGCGCCAGCCTCAGCGGCTTCACGTTCGACGCCGGCTCGGCGGCCGAGTCGGTGACCGTGCAGGGCACGCCGGCCGTCTCGGGCACCACGCCGATGACTCTGAACATGGGGAGCATGGCGGCCAACGAAATGTTCATCGGCGACTCGAGCCACTCCGTGGCGAGCTTCGGCGATATCTCGGTTACCGGCACGACCGGCCTGACGATCGACGACATGAATAATGCCGCCGGCGCGACGGAGATCGGAA
>JAKAUH010001003.1 GCA_021818605.1 Planctomycetota bacterium | reverse complement strand
GGCGGGGTTCATGTCGGTGTCGATCGGGCCGGGCTGGACGGCGTTGACCGTGATCCCCCGCGGGCCGAGGTCGCGCGCCCACGCCCGGGTAAAGCCCTGGAGGGCGAACTTGGTCGCGCTGTAGATCCCGACATGCGGCAGCGCCACCCGCTCACCCAGGATGCTGCCGACATTGATGATCCGGCCTCCCGACGGCAGCACCCGCGCCGCGGCGCGGGCTGTCAGGAAGGCCGAGCGCACGTTGGTTGCGAACGCCCGCTCGAAGTGCTCGTCGGTCGAGTCCACGAGCGACGCGGTCTCGTAGAGCCCGGCGTTGTTCACGACCACGTCGAGCCGGCCGAACCGCTCGACCGCGCGATCCACGGCGGTCGCCGGCTCCTTCGGATCAGCCGCGTCGATTCGCAGGGCCAGCGCTTCTGCGCCCTGCTCGGCGACTCGAGCTGCCACCGATGCGGCGGACTCGGCCGACTTCTGATAGGTCAGGACGACGTGCATCCCGTCGCGCGCCAGCCGCACCGCGATGGCCGCGCCAATTCCCCGGCTCGCGCCCGTCACCAGTGCCACGCGACGTTCTGATTGCTCCGACATGGCGAGATCCTCCGCCCTCGATCCTACCAGGCCCATCGCGGCATCGGCACGAGAATGACGACGCGATGCTTCGGGCCATTGGCCCGGATTGGCGGCCGGGGTTACGATGAGAGAAGGACTCGGTCGACCGGGCCCCGGCAGGACAGGATCAGGGGGAAGATCATGAAGATGCGGAAGCGCCGCCTGACGCTGGGCCGGATGATGGGACTCATCGGACTGGTAGCCCTGGGTCTGGCAATGACCCGGGTGGACGCGGCGCCCGGGGTCAGCCTGTGCGTGTTTGCCGGCTGCACCTGGTATCTCGCTCGCCGTCGGTATGTCGAGGCCCTGGCGCGCCGTGCGGCCGAGGGCGACGAGACGGGCCATCACGGCGATGTCCGGCTCGCGGTGCGCTGCACCCTGCTCGCGGCGCTGGCGATCGGGCTGCCCGACCTCGCGTTCCTGGGGGCGTACTACGGCTACATGACCGCCATGCGGACGGCCCTGATCATGTCTAACCAGGGCTGGGCGAACTCCAAACCGGAGTTCGCTCCCGGACAGATCCTCATGGGGGCCCTGGTCGGGTTCGCCGCCGCGCTTTATGTCGCGGCGATCATGAGGCGCGGCGTCCGCCCGTCCGCCCGCAAGAAGCCTGCCCGGATCGAGCCCGAGGCGAAGCCGGCGGCCTCACGATGGCGGCTCGGGCACGACCCGATCGCTCCGCAGCGGGTCTCGGCGTGCGGATCGACGGGATGACCCGGCCTGCGTTGCCCCGATTCGACCCGGCCCGGCCGCTCAGATCCGCTCGAGCTCCCGGACGGTGCGCTCATCCTGGACGTTGCCGGTGTTCAGCGTCGAGCCCGGCTCGAACAGCAGCACCTGGACTTCCTCCTCGGCAACCGGCCGGTGCTCGACGCCTCGAGGGACGATGAGGAACTCGCCTTCCTCGAGCCAGACCTCACGGTCGCGGAAGTCCATGCGGAACCGGCCCTTCACCACGAGGAACAGCTCGTCCTCGTGCTGGTGGTGATGCCAGACGAACTCGCCCAGGAACTTCACCAGCTTGACCTGCTGGCCGTTCAGTTCGCCGGCGATCCGCGGCTTCCAGTGCTCGTGGATCCGGCCGAGCTGCTCGTGCAGGTTGACCGTCGCGATGGGCCGCATTGGGTCGCTCCTGGTGGGATTTGACTCGGCGGGGTTTCTGTTCCAATACGGATTTCCGCCGAGCCCAGAGTGAGTGCAAGCCACCGGTCCGCGGCTCCCGGCGTTCCCGACGGTTCTGACCCGAAGGCGCCCGCGCGGCCCCCGAATGTTCGAAGGGGCCCTCGAATGTTCGAAGGGGCCCCCTTGTGCGCGCGGGCCTCTTCGAAGGTTTTCAGGACAATGGGATCTGTGCGGCTCACCGCTCCAACGCCCCGGGAATGAACCCCATGGCATGCGGTTCATCCGCCCGGCGCGGATCCGGTCGTATCTTCCGGAGCCAGCTCCCCGGCCCCGCCGGCGTTCCGCGCGGCCGTCTCCGCCGCCGTGGCGGCGAGCCGGGCGACGAAGTCCGCATGCTCGGGCGAGGCGAGACCGCGCTCGAGCACTTCGAGAACCGCGGTGATGTCCGCGCGGAGCAACGCGGCCGGGTCGAGCCATAGACCCGGGAACGCCGACGAGCGGTAGATTCCATTGGCATCGGGTGGGATGCGGACCAGCTTGTCCCCGCGGCGGGCGTGCCAGTGGATCTCCGGCGGGTCGAGAACCAGGACGAGATACTCCTGCACGCCGGCGCGCTCGTAGTCGGCGAGCTGGGGGCCGAGGTCCTCGGCGATGCTCGACGCGGCCACCTCGGCGATCAGCTCGGGCGCGCCGGCGATGTAGTTGCCCTCATTGTGTGACTGGCCGCCGTACTCGGGCAGGATGCGGAGCTGGCAGTCGGGCTGCGGGGCCCCGCGCTCGTCCAGCCTTGTGGTCGCGTTATCCAGGACCTGCGTGCCAGGGGTTCTCGCCCGATAGACGACGAGCCATCCGATGAGATCGGCCGAGGAGGAACCGTGATGGCGAC
>JAKAUH010000572.1 GCA_021818605.1 Planctomycetota bacterium | reverse complement strand
GGAGCATGCTCCGCTCGGCGGAGGTCCGACGCAGCCTGCGTTTCCCCAACTTCACCATGGTGGGGCATCACTACGTTCTTCCTGTCTCGAAGGACCACCGCGGCGAGATCGAGGGTGCGGTCCTGCGCACCAGCGCGAGCAACGAAACCGTCTACATCGAGCCCCGGGCGATCGGCGAGCGATCGGCCCAGCTCTCGTTCCTGCGAGCGCGCGAGAGCAAGGAAGTTCGCCGCATTCTCCGATGGCTCAGCGCGCAGGTCGGCCTAGTGGCCGACAATCTCCTCGCCACGCTCGAGACCATGGTGGAGATCGACCTCCTCCATGCGCAGGCCCGGCTGGCCATCGATTACCAGATGACGGCGCCCCGGCTCAACTCCGAGGGGCGTCTCGTGCTCCGCGGGGCGCGGCACCCGCTCCTCCAGGCGCTATTCCGGGAGGATCCGGCGCTCATACGGTCCGCCGCCGAGGCGGAAACCCCCGCCCGGGGAACGCCAGGAGCCGAGACGCCGCCCGTTCCCCAACCGCCCGCGCCCGCCGAGACCAGGTCCGTCGTGCCGATCGACGTCAACCTGGGGCTGCGCTTCCATCTGCTGGTCATCACCGGCCCGAATACTGGCGGCAAGACGGTGGCCCTCAAGACCGTCGGGCTGCTCGCGATGATGACCCAGTCCGGGCTGCACGTCCCGGCCGACGAGGGCTCGGACTTCCCCATCTTCGACGACATCCTCGCCGACATCGGCGACGAGCAGAGCCTCGAGCAGTCCCTCTCGACCTTCTCGTCGCATATCCGCCGGATCGGCGAGATCCTGGGCAAGGCGACCGAGCGATCGCTGGTCCTGCTCGACGAGATGGGAGCTGGGACGGATCCGGCCGACGGTGCCGCGCTCGGGCGATCGATCCTCGACGAGTTGACGGCCATTGGCAGCCGTGCGATCGTCACCACGCACATCGGCGACCTGAAGACCTACGCCCTCTCGACCCCGGGCGCCGAGAACGCCGCCGTCGAGTTCGACGACGAGACCCTCCAGCCGAGATACCGCCTGCACATCGGCGACATCGGACAATCCAATGCGCTGAAGATCGCCCGCCACCTCAAGCTGGCCGAGCACCTGATCACCCGCGCCGAGGCCTACCGAGCGGAACGACGGGGTGGCGAGATCCCCGAGCTCGAGGTCCTCCAGCAGATGCGCAAGGAAGCAGAGGCCGCCCGCGAGCAGGCCCTGCGGGCCCAGGCGGAGGCCGAGCGAACGCGCGAGGCCCTCGCCCGCCGGCTCGCCGACCTCCAGGACGAGACCCGCCAGCTCGAGACGATCGCCGAGGCCCGGGCCAGGCTCCAGCCGGGCGACCGTGTCGTCGTCCCGCGGCTGGGTTACGATCGCCCCGGCCGGCTGGTCAAGCTTGACGCCCGCAAGAAGACCGCGACCGTCGCGATCGGCCACGTCAAGTGGGACGTCGCGATCGACGAACTGATCCCGCAGGTGCTCCGCTCCGCCGCACCACCCACCTCGCCCACCCCGTCCGGAAAGCCCGCGCAGGGCCGGGCGGTCGTCCCGCTGGACGACTTCCAGGAGGTCTGAGGAACCAGAGACCCGGCCGCGATGGCTCACGGGTCGACCGGGTCAGCGTATCCCGGAGTTCACGACGACGTCGGCACCTTGAGAAAGACGACGCCCAGGGGTGGCACTCGCAACGACAGGTGGAACGGCCGGCCGGCGTGCTCGCCGGGGATCGCCCACGCGCCTCCGTCGTTGCCGACGTTGGAGCCGCCGTAGATCTCGGAATCGGTATTGAGCAGCTCGCGATAGTAGCCACCCGAGGGGACGCCGATCCGGTAGTTCTCGCGAACGACCGGGGTAAAGTTGCAGACGACCACGGTGGCGTCTCGGGGATCGCGCGCCCGACGCAGGAAGGCCACGATGCTGTTCTCCCAGTCGTGCAGCTCGAGCCACTCGTAACCCTGCCAGTCGAAATCAACCTGGTGCAACGCCGCCTGATCGCGGTAGAGCGCATTGAGATCGCGGACGAGCTGGAGGATTCCCTGATGATCGCGCCACTGGAGCAGATGCCAGTCGAGGCTGGTGTCGTGGGCCCACTCGCGCCACTGGGCCAGCTCGTTGCCCATGAAGAGCAGCTTCTTGCCGGGATGGCCGTACATGTAGCCATAGAGCAGCCGAAGATTGGCGAACTTCTGCCAGAGGTCGCCCGGCATCTTGTCCAGCAGCGACCCCTTGCCGTGGACGACCTCGTCGTGCGACAGCGGCAGGATGAAGTTCTCGGTGAAGGCGTAGATCATGCTGAAGGTCAGCGAGCCGTGCTCGTACTTGCGATACACGGGGTCCTTCGCCATGTAGCGAAGAGTGTCGTTCATCCAACCCATGTTCCACTTGAGGCTGAACCCCAGGCCCCCGAGGTAGGTGGGCCGGGAAACGCCCGACCAGCTCGTCGATTCCTCGGCCACTGTCAGGATGCCGGGGTGCTCGCGGTGGCAGAGTTCGTTGAGCCGCTTGAGGAAGTCGATCGCCTCAAGATTCTCGTTGCCGCCGTGGATATTGGGAACCCACTCGCCCGCCTTCCGCGAATAGTCGCGGGAGAGCATCGAGGCGACCGCATCCACCCG
>JAKAUH010000708.1 GCA_021818605.1 Planctomycetota bacterium | reverse complement strand
ACTCATCACTCGTCACTCGCAACTTCGGTCAAGGGGTCGGAGACCCGCGCCGAACAATTGCCGGGATGAGCAGGCGGCTCATCGTTGGCACGGGTATCCGATCACGGATTGAATCGGCCCGGGGTGAGCGGGCCGGCGGTAAGTCCACCGAGGAGCTGCCGCATCCGTTCGAGCGGGGCCTGCGCGGCGGGGATCTCGGCGAGGTTGCGGGACTCGGTCGCGTCGACTCGCACGTGGAACAATTCCTCGCGAATCTCGCCCTCGCGGCGGATGTAGGTCCACTCGCCGTTGCTGAGAGCCGCCAGCGGCCAACGCGGCTCGCGGATCAGCCGATCGGCGGCCGGGTCGAGTGGGTCATAGGGCACGACCTCTGAAAGCGCGCGTCCGTCCGCCTCACTGAACTCGGTGTCGGGCACCGGCCTGCCGTTCCAGAACCGCGCGAGCGTCGCGCCGGGGAACGCCGGACCATCCTCGAACCCAGCGAGATTCACCACGGTCGCGGCGACGTCGCGCAGGCTGGCGGTCCCGGTCACGCGGCGGCCGGCCAGGCCCGGCAGCTTCATCCCGGACGGCGGCACAATCAGCAGCGGGACGTGCAACTCGGTGCGATACAGACTCGTCCCGTGGCAGAAGACGCCCGCGTGCTCGCCGAAGCTCTCACCATGGTCGGCCAGGAGGATCAACCAGGTGTTTTCCCTTAGCCCGCGCCGGCCGAGCTCGTCCACCAGGCGGCCGATCTGCTCGTCGAGGTTCGCGACGCAATCGTCGTAGGCGTCGCGGGCGAAGGCGATCTGCGATTCCGTAAGTCCCTTCTTATCCAGCGACGACCAGTTCTGGATCAGGTCGGACTCGCCCGGATCGCGCGGCGGCACGCCGAACCGGTGGATACTCAGGTCCGGCGGCTGATAGGGCCAGTGGGCATCGTAATAGTTCAGGAACGCGAAGAACGGCCGATCGGACGGACCGCGGCGATTGAGCCAGCCGAGAAACTCGCGATTCACGCTCGCGGCGTCCTTGCGATTCCCGTTGATCGCCAGCCAGACGCGCTGCACGGCCGGCCGGAGGAGGTCGATATCCAGGCGGCGCTCGAGGAAGCGCTCGACTTCCTGGAGACCGGCGACCGTCCGGTCGACCAGCACCGCCGGCTTGAGCGCTGTGAGTCCGGGGAAGATGTAGTCGTGGTAGGCGTCGAAACCCCGTCCCAGGCCCGAGTCGGTGGCGCAGTACTGTGTGTTCGCCACGAATCCCGCCGTGTCGTAGCCGCGTGCGCCGAGGTACTCGGCGAGCGTGCGATCGCTGCGATCGAGGGGATTGACCCAGCCGACCGACAGGTCATGAGGCCAGTGGCCGGTGAACATCGCCGCGTGCGAGGGGAGCGTCCACGACGAAGCGGCCCTCGCGTCGTCAAATCGAATGCCCAGCCGCGCCAGTTCGTCGAGCGTCGGGCTGGTCGGCCGCGCGTAGCCGTACAGGCCCAGGTGGTCGGCGGCGACAGTGTCCATCACGAGCAAAAGGAGATTTGGCGTGCCGGCCGGAGGTGCGGGGCGATTCCGGTCACGCCAGGCGCGCATTCGCTCGGCTCCCAGCATCGCCGCGGCGACGCACGGCACCAGGACGGCCAGGACCGGCAGGCTGATGCGCACCCAGCGCCGGAATCCCGAAACCCGGCGTTCCAGCAAGGGGACCACAACACGCGCCGCGATTCCCAGCAGCACCATCAGCCACGCGACGGCGTAAATCTGCGGGAAGGCAACCATCACGGCGGGCAGGAGCGTCAATGCGCCCAGCGATCGCACCGCCAGCCAGCCTCCTCGCCACGGCCAGACCCGCACCGCGCTCGCCAGCACGACGCCGAGCACGACAAAAAGCCCCAGGTCGACCAGCGGGATCAGCCAGACGAAGTGCCGCGTCATCCCGTAGAGGTGGTTGATGTCGAACGTGCTCTTCTTCAGGATCAACGCGCCGACCTCGAGCCACCCGGCGAGCAAGCCGCACCAGGCCGAAAGCCCCAGGATCGCCCGCGGCCCCGGGAACGATGAAGCGCGACTGGCGGCGGGTTCGGCCGCGTCGGAAGGGGCGGAAGCAGAGTCGAGCATGAGGGTTTGGTTTTCAGTTTTCCGTGACGATCGTGGATGAGTCGTGCCGAGGACACAGAGGACCAGACCCGAAAATTAAACCACGGAGGTACGGGACCCGGAGAACGCACAAAGATAACTGCCAGATCAAATTAGTTGGCTCGTTATTGTCCATATGTATTTGTGGTTTTGTCCCTGATTCGTCCTTCCGGTGTTCGGGTCTGACAGGCCGTTGTGGAGTCCGGCACCGTTCCGGAGCAGATCCTCAATGATAAGCCTGGCCTCGAGGTCCGGACAAGCCGGGGCGGAGATCGCGCGACGTGCTGGCGGGATCGGCGGATTAGCGGTTGGCGAGCGTCGCGGGCCGCGACTATAGTGGGCTAGACCAGGGGCGCCGGCATCGCGGGCGGGCAGACGGATGGGTGGCGATGGCAATGGCGCGAGAGGCAGGGGTGGAGGGATGCGGGAATCGAGGAGGACGTCGCGGCGAGGGCAGGCGCGATGGCTGGCGGCCGCGATGGTGTTGCTATTGATCGGCTGGTTCGCCTGGCGATTGGCGGAGGTCCGGCGCCATCGACGGGTCGTGGCGGCGGCCCGTGCCGAGATGCGCGCCGGCCGGCACGGCCACGCCGCACGGATTCTGACGACGCTGCGCCCCGGTTCGCCCGGTCGCGATGAGGCGGATTATCTGCTGGGTGTCTGCGAGAAGGCCCGAGGGCGCGAGGGACTGGCCGAGGAGGCCTGGTCGCGCGTCCCCGCCGGCTCGCCCTTCGCCGCACGGGCGATCCAGGGCCTGATGGATCTCAAGATTCACCGCGGCCGGCTGAGCGAGGCGGAGCGATTGGTCGAGCGAGCCCTGGCGGATCCCCGGATCGACGCCGGGGCGCTTCAGGTGTTCCTGGGGATGGTCTACTCGCTCGAGGGCCGCGTCGCGGATGGCCGCCGACTGCTCGCGGCCGACTGGCGCCGGCTCGCCGCGGCCGGCGAGGGAGCGTCGGAGCGTGCGATCCAACTGGTCCGGCTGCACGTCACGCTCAGCCTGGACTCAGGATCCGACGACGCCACGCGCGCCTACCTCGATCAGGCCGCGCGGCAGGCGGCCGACGATGATCGGGTCTGGCTGGGGCGAGCCAACCTGGCGATCCGCTCGGGCGCCCTGGACGAGGCGGCGCGTTGGCTCGATGCCTGCCTGCGGAAACGCCCCGACGACGGCGCGGTCTGGCGGGCACGACTCGACTGGGCCGTCGCCGCTGGCCGCATCGAGTCGGCGCGCGCGGCCATGGGCCATCTGCCCGCCGCGAATGCCTCGCCGATCTGCGTCCGCCGCCTCGCCGCCTGGCTGGCCGCGCATGGCCGGCAGAACCATCCGGAAGTCAAGCGACGGGGGATCGAGCGCCTGGTCGAACTCGATCCCTCCGACGCCAGCGCGGTCGATCGCCTCGCCGGTCTCGTCGGGGCCGAGCCCTCGTCGAGTCGCCTGGCAGAGGTTCGCCGTCGCGTCGACGAGACGTGCCGGCTGGAGGCCCGCTACCGCGAGCTGCACCACCGTAATCAGCCGATCCGCGATGCGGCCGAGCTCGGCCGTCTGGCCTGGCGGCTCGGCCGACCGTTCGAGGCCGAGGCGTTCCTCACCCTGGCCGTCGCCGCGGACCCTGACCGAACGGATCTCCGCGACGAGCTGGCTCATGTCGTCCGAGCTAGCGCCGAGGCGCGCCGACCACTCGCAACGGCCGGGCTGACCCTCGACCAGGCCGTCGCCTCTGAGCTGGATGCCGCGCGTCATCCAGGATGATGCAAGCGAGCGATCCTCCACTACAGGCCCCGGCTGCTAGTCCGTCCGTTTCGCCTTCGGATTGGAATCCGGCCGGTCGGGATGATGGTCAGTCTTCCGGCAGTTTCAGCTCGATCCGCGCCGGTCCTGACCCCAGGCGGACGACGAGGCGTGAGTTCGACGGGTCGGCGAACCGCTCGATGAAGCTGGGTCGCCCGGGCTGATGCTGTGGGAATGGCAGGTTGGTGCCCTGCAAGGCCGCTGGCAGCACGCGGACTTCCGTCCCCTGCCCGGCCGTTGGGCTCGGCATGGAGTTCATCGCGGCCGATGCGGTCTCCTCCGCCTGGACCGCGCGCAGGCTGGGGATCACGCAGATCCGGTAGTAGGTCGATCCCGGGCCGCCTCGTTGCCAGTCCGGATCGACCGCGAATCGGCCTTGCTCATCGATCACGGCCTGGCCCGCGGTGAACCGTTCCGTGTCCTCCGGGAAAAAGAGGATAAGGCCGCCGGCGAGCGGCCGTCCCCTGTGCCAGACACGACCCTCGACCGGTCCATCGCCCATCAGGCGATAGCCGGGGGCCAGGTTCACGATCCCCATCACGCAGGCCACCGTGAGCAGCCCGGTGCCCGTCCAGAATCGCGCGGTTTTCATGGGATAATGCCCGGAATCAATCGAGAGAGATGGCGGGTTCAGAACGACCCCGCCCGATCTGAAAATGCTCGTTCGAACTGGCAACGGGCGTACCGGCCCCGGGAACTCATCCCAGCCGGCGGCGCCACCCGCTGATCGACTGCATCTTTCACGTTCCTACTTATACTGTCGTCGTCTCTCCGCTGTCAAAGGGTCACATCAATTCGGGACGGCGAAGAGCCAATCCGAACCTCGAGCTCAGTCGTGGCCGGGTTGCTCAGTCGGCGGGGAAAGCCCGAACCCGCGGGTGGGGCCGGGAACGCCACCTCGCCGATGCCCCACCAGGCCGTGCCGAAGTTTCGTCGGGCCGAATCGCCATGCGGACCCTGGGGCGCCTTGGTTCCCACCTTGTGCGAGTTCGGGATCACACAGATCCGGAACCGATCGCCATCACCCGAGCCATCCCGATCCCACCCGGATTCAATCCGGTAATGGCCGGCCCCGTCAATCCACGCGTGAGCCCATTCGTGATGCCGGGGGTCTTCGGGCACGAACAGGATGGAGCCGCCGGCGAGCGGACGTCCGTGGAAGCTCACAAAGCCTTCGACCGGGCCGCGGGGCGTGAGCCGGAGGCTGGGGCCAAAGAGAAGTGCGCCGAACAGGACGGGGACCAGCACGAGGCCCACGCCGAACCAGAATCGGGATCTGTGCATGGAGGGAGCTCGCAACCAACCTTGGGGAGGGGAGGGAGAGGTCCGGTCAGGTTTTACCGAGCCATCACTGATTATACTATCTCTTACGACCGATTTCCACAAGGCGTTCGACGGCCGAATTCGGTTGTCTGAAGATTCTTGTTGTGTTCCTGCAAATCGGTTGCCCGGCTGAGGATTAAACGAGCTTCCCATGCAGTCGGCGACACCAGCAACTTCCGGATGGTCCAGGCGGCTGGTCGAAGGGACCGCGATTGCGTTGATCGCGGCGTCGGCTTTCGCGCTGGGGTGCCAGGAACTGGTCGACTCGGACGTCTGGTGGCACGTGCGCGCGGGCCGCTGGATCGTCGAGAACGGCCGGGTCCCACGGGAGGATCCGTTTACATTCGCGTCGCCTGGGCGGGTCTGGGTTGACCTGCACTGGCTTTTTCAGCTCGTGCTGGCCGGTGCGTACGCCGCGGGCGGGGCGACGGGCATGATCGTGCTGGCCGCCGGGCTGTGCGCCTTGGTGGCGGTGACGGGTCTGGCCGCGCGAGCGCGCGCCTGGCCGGTCTGGGTTGTGGGGGCCTGCTGGCTTCCCGGTCTGGTGCTGTTGAGCGCGCGGGCCGCGCCTCGGCCCGAGCTGGTCTCACTCCTGGCGATGGCCGCGTATCTCGCGAGCCTGACGCGGGCGGACGAGACCGGGCGCCCGGGTTGGCTCTGGCTGCTGCCGCTCGTCCAGGTGGTCTGGGTCAATGCGCACGGACTGTTCGTTTTGGGACCGGTCCTGCTGGGACTCCATATCGGCGGCCGGTTCGTCGCGAGCGGTCAGCGGCCGCGAGCGGCGGGCGAGTGGAAGCACGTCGCCGGGGTCGCGGCGGCAGTTGCGGCCGCGTGCCTGGCCAATCCGTATGGATGGCGTGGGGCCGTTCTGCCGCTGGAGTTGTTCCCGAAGATCACGGCCTGGGGCGGCGTGTACAAGAGCTACATCATCGAGTTCATGGACCTGCGCGAGTTCGTCGCGCGCCAGACTCCGCGGATCGCGGCGGGAAACCTGTACAACCGCGTCGAGTGCTTCCTGCTCTGGGTCTTACCTCTGAGCTGGATCGTCCCCTCGGCCTGGCGGGCGTCGGCCGCGGACAGGGTGGCGACTGGCCCTTCGAGCCAGGGTGTTCTCTGGTCCCTTCCGGTGTGGTCCGCGGTGACTCTGGCCCCCGCGCTGGTGCTTTTCGGAGTGCTGGGACTGCCGGCGCAGGGAGCGCCCGGCTGGCTGGTCGTCGTCGGGCGGATGGCCCCGGTCGCCCTGGCCGTGCTGGCGCTGGACACCGCGTGGCGGCTCCGCCGATCCTGGCGGGCCGCGGTGATCGCGGGCTGCGGAATGCTGGCGGTCGCGGTGTGGATGGTCTGGCTGCGGGCGTATCTGTTCGGTGCCGAGGATGGGCCGGGGCCGTCGGTATGGCTCGGCGTGCCGGGATCCGGATCGACGGCCCTGGCCATTGCGTCCGCGATGCTGGGCGTCCTGGCGTCGGCGCTGGCGGTCGGGCGGGGTGCGCGGCCGTTCCGGATCGGGCTGGCGCTGGCCTTCGCCTACCTGGCGATCCAGGCGATCCGCAACGCGAACCTGTTCGCCCTCGCCGCGGCTTACGTGCTGGCGGCCAACCTGGGCGAGTGGGCGGCCGAGCTATCCAGGGCGCGGCTGGACCGAAGCTCTGACCGGCGACACCTCGCGCTGACTGGACTCGTGGCCGTCGCGGCGGGGCTGCTCGCGATTGCGACCGTCTCGGGCTGGGTCTTTCGCGCGACGGGCGAGCGGCGGTCGTTCGGCCTCGCCGCCTCGCCGCTGGCTTATGCCCACGACGCCGCGCGATTCGCCGCGCGGCCGGGTCTTCCCGACCGGGCGCTGGTGTACAGCCTCCGCCAGGCGGGGGTTTATGAATTCCACAACGGCCCGGCGCGCAAGGTCTTCCTCGACGGCCGGCTCGAGGTGCCCGACCGCGACACCTTCGCGAGTTACGTCTGGTTCGAGCGGGCACTCGAGCAGAACGCCCGAGGCTGGCGCGAGGCCCTGCGCCGGATCGGCGACCCGCTGATCCTGCTCGATCACGACGGCCACTCCGGCGCCGAGGCCACGCTGATGGCCGATGCCGGCTGGGACTGCGTCTGGTTCGACCCGGTCGCGTCGGTCTTCGTCTCGACGAACCGGCATGAACTCAGGGCGGATTCGTCGGTCGACTTCACCGCGCGGTACTTCCGCGACCCGCTCTGGCGCCAGCGGCTGCCGCCGCCCCTGGGTGCGGCCGAGGGCCGGGCGATGCTGGGCCTCGCGACGGCCCTGCGAGGCCGGCCGGGTCGCACGAACGAGCAACGCGTTGGGCTGCTGCTGGCGGCGTGCCACCGGCTGAGGGGCGCGGCGACGGATCCCCAGCCCTCCGACGCCGCGACGCTCGCGCTCCTTGGCGAGGCCCTCGAGGCGCTGGCGCTTGAACTCTCGCCTGGCCAGTCTCCCGATGCGTCGCCGCCCGGGCCGGACGAGCCATGGGACCCCGCCCGGTCGCTGCTGATCGCCCAGGCGACCGCCGTTTACCGCCGCGCGCTTCAGGTCGACTCGGGCGAGATCCGGGCCCTCTTCGCCCTTTATCGATCCTTCAGCGCCCGCCGAATGCCCGGGCCTCGCGAGGAGATCGCCGCGATGATGCGCCGCGCCTGGGCCGCGGCCGTCGGCCACAAGCCTGAGACCGGCCCTCCGCCCGATCCGATCGCAGGCCCGCGGGCCGACGTCGGCTGGCCTGCTGCCGCCGAAGGCTGGGACGGCGTCGTGACCGAGCTGTTGCACGCGGGCCGTCCGGCCGAAGCGCGGTCCGCCGTGGAGTCCGCGGCGGACGTTCCCTCGACGGCCCGGCAGCTCGCCCGGTCGGCCGCCGCGGCACACGCCGCATGCGACTTCGTCACCGCCCGCGACGACTACCACGCGGCCGTCGAGAAGGAGCCCGACCTCGCCGAGGCCTGGTTCGGCCTGCTGCTCTTGCACGTCCAGCTCGGCGAGCCCGACGAGGCCCTGACCGCCTGCCGCGCCGCACGGAAATGCCGCCTCACCCCGGCTCAGTCGGCCGTGCTGCGAGTGTTCGAGCGTCTGCTGGAGCGGCCGCGATGACCAGGCGAAAGCTCAACGCCAAACTGGCCGACGGGTACGAGGCTGATTCGCGTCGAAGACATCTCGACATGAGAAAGCACGCGTGCGATCTGACCCTTGGGATGCCCAACTCCGACTGGTAGGATGGCACGATGGCCCGGGACGACGATATCGCCGCCAGAGTGATCCCAGGGGGCTTGAAAAAGTCCAGATCGTACCACCGCGACCACGAAACGAAGACGTACAGGGAGATCAAGGATCTGGCTGCTTCAAATCCACCCGATCAAGAAAGCTCGACAGATGAAGAAGCTGATCGAACAAGCCGTGCGACTCAAGGAGAAAGGGAAGGGGCGCAAATCATGAAAGACGTCCGCTCTTTCAAGCAGGGGCTTTCGAAAATCACTCGCCTGTGGAAAAAGCAGGAGTACGACACCGCACTGGCCGAGGTTGAGTTGTTGCTAGGTGCGTGGCCCGGAAACGCACATCTCCGCGTGCTGTGGGCAAGCCTCGTGCAGCTCCAGGAGGATGGACCACACGACCTGAACGGGGCCAGCGAGGCGCTCCGACAGGCCGTCGTACTGGATCAGGGGTCGCCCGCCGCTGCGATCGAGCTCGGCCAGTTCCTCGACAACGTCGAGGACGACCCGCAGTCGGCCGCGGAAATCTATGCGGACGGCGTGGCGTCCGCGCGACAACTGCTCATCGAAGGACTGATCGGCCAGGCGAAAGCCTATCGGCAATTGAACCGAAGGAAGGAGTTCCTTCGATGCCTCGTCGAGGCGGTCCACGTCGCTCAGTTTGAAAGGGGATCAAAGGAAACCAGGGTCGAGGACCTCGGCGTGGACTTACTGGTCGATTCCTCCACGGGCTCCGTTCATGTCCTTCAGCTTAAAGGTCCATATGCCGATCAGATTCAAGATCTTTTGAGTGACGCGGCTGTGGATCGTTCGGCCTGACAGCGCGATGAGGGGTATTCTCTTCTGGCGGCTGAAGCGGACTCGCGGACCCGTCAATCCTGGGCCTTGCAGGCCCGGAAGAGTGCTCGTTCATCGCTCGAGTCCTTCACTTCCGTGAGCCTGGGAATGATTGACGTGCAACACATTGTCAAAATCTCGCCGGTGCTTGGCCGCTTGCTGATGGACTGCCAGACACGGTGCACGGCCGACTGCTGCAAGGAGCAGGCCTTTATGCTCACCGAGGATTCGATCTCGAGCTGGCTGGGGCCTGAGCGGATCGATCGGAACCGAGAGGTCTCCGAGGAGATCGGGAAGATCAAGGCCGACTTGCACAAGGCCACCGGCCGGGTGCTCCTGGCCGCGCGTGGCCTGGAATCTTATTGGCGAGCTGCCGACTTCAGGGCGTTCTGGTGCAAACTGGAGACGATCTTCACACGGTCCGTCGCCACACGCACCAGGACCGGAGCCACTCGCGGCGAACCGGCTGATCCGCCGACCGTGGGTCGTTGAACCTTCGCCCGCGTTCGACATCGGGGCCGACCGCTGGGGGCATCAAACGCTCATCCGCTTCTCGTTCCACCGCGACGATTCGTCGGATCCCTGGCACGCAACGCTCGCCGATGGGCATGGATTAGCTGAGGAGCCATTCGACGTATGGACGGAGGAATCGGGTCCGCCGCTCGGCGGGAAACACCCGGACCAAACCCGATGGGCCTTCCTCTCGTTTATCAGCGAAGGCATTCGCGACGCGCCGGACTCGCGTTGCGATTCTTGTAGACTTTGCAAGAAAAAAGATTCAAGTTCCAGCGCGATGATCGGGTTGCCTGCGCGGGGTTGGCCGACTATACTTCCCGCGGCCGGGAGAATTCCGGCCCGGGCGGCGAAATCAGCGCCAGTCCGATCATGGCCTGCTGTCGCGGCGTTCGAATGGACAGATCGCCCGCCGCGCCGACGACCAGGCCGTCGCGATAATCGATGGCGCTCGACCATGGCAAGGATGTCAAGAAAACTCGCGGCTCGGTGCCTGCTGCCCGCGATCGCGGTGCTCGCAGCCAGCGGCTGCACCAGCGTGAAGATGACGGGGACGGCGCGTACCGGCACCGAGCAGCTCCTGCTGACCGGCACCTGGGACGATGCGCTGCACCGCGTTGACTTCCACCCGCTGGCGGGGCTCCGGGTGTTCGTCGATCCCCAGTACATCTCGACCGTGGTCGACAAGGATTACGTAACCTCGAGCATCCGCCGCACCATGACCGAGCACGGCGTCTTGCTGGAGAACAACAAGGACAAGGCCCAGATCATCCTCGAGCCGTCCTTCGGGGCCTACGGCACGGATATGCGCGACACGAGCCTCGGCCTGCCGGGCATGAGCCTGATGCCATCGCTCACCGGGGCCACGGTCGCCTCGAACGGCGGCTCGAACTTGAACATGTCGCAGACCAACCGCGAGGACGCGGTGGTCAAGGCGATCCTGTACGCCTACGACGTCAAGACCGGCAAGCTGGTGTGGGAGTCGGGCTGGCTGCTCAACGCCCAGGGCGTACGCGACCACTTCTTCATGGGCTCGGGCCCGTACCGGCTCAGCTCGCGCGGTGAGGTCGAGCACTACCCCGACGAGGCGCAAACCCAGACCCGAAGGCACTTCTTCAGACGCGTCCTCTCGCCGATCAAGAAGGACGACGGGCCGCAGTAGCATCGCGCGGTCGATCACGACCCGACCGGCCGCTGGCCCCAGGGGACCGGCATTGTCGGCGGCCGGCGGTGATAATCGCGGCGCACGTCCTTCGGCCGGTCCTTGAACCACGAGATGAACCGGGCGAGCTGCTTGACCGCTTCCTCATAAGCCAGCCGCCCCTTCTCGGCCGTGGCCAGTTCGGCCGCGCCCAGCACGCCGGTTTCCGAATAGCTGCTGGTCCACGAGATCAACGTCGACGGGCCGGCCCCGAACAGGTCGACCCACATGAACGGGCTCGCTTCCTCATTGAACGAGATCGTGCCGCTCTGGATCTGGTCCTTCCGCACGTTGTCGCCGTCGAGATAAAGGTACAGCGACGTCTCCAGCTCGCAGGCGTGCGCGCAGCCGCCGGGAAACTTGCTCTGGCGCCAGCCGGGCAGGAAGTCCCTGTCGACGGTGAGCAAGCTCCACCAGCAGACGGGTACGCACTCGCCATCCGTCTCGAGGTTCGCCCGGCGGGCGATCAGGTCGAGGTTGGGCCAGTTCGAACCATGGCCGTTCAGAAGGACAATCTTCTTGAACCCGTGATAAGCGAGGCTCTTGACGACGTCGAGCACGCCGGCGATGAAGTGCTCGAAGTGCATGTTGATCGTCCCGGGAAAGTCCATGACGTGCCCGGTGTAGCCGTAGTGAAATGTGGGCAGGACGAGCATTTTCTCGGGAATCGCGCGGCCGGCGCCCCGGGCGATCTCGGTCGGGCAGACGACGTCGACATCCAGCGGCAGGTGCGGCCCGTGCTGCTCGACGGCACTACAGGGCAGGACGCAGACCTTCCCCAGCTCGACCGCGTCGTTGATCTCGGGCCAGGTCAGCTTCTCGTAGCGATACTCGGTGGCAGCGCGGCTGGTCATGGTAAATGTCTCCGTCTGGTCGCCGATCGTCCAGCCGCGCCCAACGTTTGGGCGCAGCCCACGGTCGACCATGATACAGGCCGCGTCATCGCGCGTCCGGTCAATGGTGCCGAGGAGGACCGCGCGGTCATTCATTCGTGCGGGCAGCCGGCGGTTGTCGTCCCGCGGGTCGTCCACAATGAGAGAATTCCATCTTGACCCTTTCCGAACGAAGGGCTAGATTTCAGCCACCGTCGGGTGACCTTGCCCGAACGGACGAACTGGCGGCCGTCTCACAGGGAAGTGGGCGGGCGCGATTGGATAAGAACGACGCGGCCCGGTTCTCGGGTCGGGTCCGGGGGTTCTCCCCGATTGCTGCGTTGGGCAAGGAGGCAGGCAAATGCGGCGAATGGTCCCCGGTCGGCCACGGGCCCTCGGAATCCTGGTCGCGACGGCCGCGATGGCGGTCGCGGTCTCGCTTGCGTTTGCCGGCCCCACGTCGAGGAAGCACAGGTCGAAGCCCCCAAAGATTAACGAGAGCGTCGGCGACCTCGCCTACGTGGTAAGCCGGGGCGAGATGATGGTCGAGGGGGTCGGCCTGGTATCGAACCTCGAGAATACCGGAGGCGACGCGCCGCCGTCGACCTATCGCAAGATCCTGCTCGATGAGATGACCAAGGCGAACGTCGAGCATCCCGAGCGATACCTCGCCAATTCGCGGTACTCGATGGTGATCGTGAAGATGACGATCCCGATGGGAGTCGGTCCGGAGGATCCGATCGACGTCCAGGTGGAGGTCCCGCCCGGGTGTAGCACGAAGAGCCTGGCCGGCGGTTATCTACTCACCTCCCGGCTCTATCGCCTCAGCTTCACCGACCGGGGCCAGACCCTTCGCGATCACGAGCTGGCCCTGGCCCGCGGCCCGATCATGGTCGGCATGCCGGGCAAGCCCGACAACCTCAAGGTCGGCCGCGTCCTGGGAGGCGGCCGGGTGAGGAAGGAGTATCCCTTCACCCTGGTCATCCGCGAAACGCGCGAGAGCTACTACACGGCCAAGATGCTCGAATCGGTGGTCAACGAGCGGTTCCACCAGATCGAGGACGGCCACCAGAAGGGTGTCGCCAATGGGAAGTCAGCCAGCCACCTCGAGCTCCGCGTGCCGGAGCTGTACCACCAGAACCAGCCGCGGTTCTTCCGGGTCGTCCAGGCCCTGCCCATGATCGACACGCCCGAGTTGCGGACCATGCGCCAGGCGACGTGGAGCAAGGAGCTGCTCGATCCCAAGAAGGCCGGAATCGCGGCGCTGAAGCTCGAGGGCCTGGGCAACACGGCGGTCGACTCGCTCAAGGCGGGACTCAAGAGCCCGAACACCCAGGTCCGGTTCTTCGCGGCCGAGGCGCTGGCCTATCTCAACGACACCTCCGGCGTGGACGTGCTGGGCGAAACGGCCGTGCGGGAGCGCGGATTCCGGGCGTATGCCCTGGCGGCGCTGGCATCGCTCGACCAGTCGGCGTCGCACATGAAGCTGCGAAAGCTGATGGACGAGTCGGACGTCGAGGTTCGGTATGGCGCATTCAACGCGCTACGGACTCT
>JAKAUH010001095.1 GCA_021818605.1 Planctomycetota bacterium | reverse complement strand
TGGGCCAACGACAACACCGACTGGACGGCATCGCGCGTCACGCCGATCCTGATCCAGATTTTCACCCTCAACCTGATCGATGGGTCGAACGTCTCGGGCGTGATCTCCAATGCCATCAACCCGTTCTGGATCATCGTGCTCTCGATGCCTCTCGTTCGGTTCTGGAGGTGGTTGAACTCGAAGGGGCTCGAGCCGTCGACCCCCGCGAAGATCGCGCTGGGGATGATCCTGACCAGCATGGCCTTCCTGATCCTGGCTCTGGGCGGCATCATGGGCGGCGACACGGGGCGAGTGTCTCCCTGGTGGATCATCGGGGCCTACTTCGTGATCTCGCTCGGCGAGCTGATGCTCAGCCCGATGGGCCTGTCCCTCGTCTCGAAGGTCGCGCCACCGCACATGCGGGGCCTGATGATGGGCGGATGGTTCGTCGCCACGGCCCTCGGCAACAAGCTGACGCAGATCGGCGAGTACTGGACCGTCTGGTCGCACTCGAAGTTCTGGCTCGTGCTGGCCTCGATGTCGTTTGGCATGGCGCTGGTGCTGCTGGCGCTGCTCAAGCCGCTGAAGCGCGCGATGCCGGGCGTTTGATCGCCGCGAAGATCGGTTCGGCCGGGTCGAAATCCACGACGCAGCACTCGTTGGCGGACACGTTGGGCACCAGGATTATCATCATGCGAATCATCGCCGCGCTCGTCATTCTGTTCTTCACCGTCGGTCCCCTCTTCGCGGCCGGTCGTCCGATGACAATCGACGACCTCCTCGCGATCAAGGGGGTTTCCGACCCCCAGCTTTCGCCGGACGGCTCGACAGTCGTCTACGTCGTCTCCGAGATCGACCGCTCGACCGACAAGACGAACACCAGCCTGTGGCTCGTGCCAGCCGCGGGCGGCGAGTCGAAACGTCTGACGACCACGCCTGGCACGAACAACAGTCCGCGCTGGAGCCCCGACGGCAGGACGGTCGCGTTCGTCTCCAGCCGAGGGGGATCATCGCAGATCTGGCTCCTGCCGATCGACGGCGGCGAGCCGCGCCAGTTGACGAAGCTTGCCGTTGATGTCTCGAACCCGCTCTGGTCGCCCGACGGCGGCAAGATCGCCTTCACGGCCGAGGTCTTCCCCGGCCAGACCCCCGAGCACACCGCCGCGAAGGACAAGGAGAAGGAAGCCTCCAGGAGCAAGGTCCGCACGTATGATCGGTTGATGGTCCGTCACTGGACCGCCTGGGACGAGGGGAAGCGCAGCCACCTGTTCGTCGCCGATGCGAAAACCGGTGAGGCGAAGGACATCACGCCAAAGCTCGAGGTGAACACCCCCCCTGCTCCGTTCGGCGGCTCGTCCGACATCGCCTGGTCGCCCGACGGCAAGGAACTCGCCTTCACCGCCGAGCCCTCGCACGAGGCCGCCTGGTCGACCAACACCGATATCTGGACGATCCCGGTCGACGGCGGCGAGCCGAGGAACCTGACTGAGTCCAGCAAGGGCGGCGACGGCCAGCCGGCGTACTCGCCCGACGGCAGGTGGCTCGCCCACGTCAGCCAGGCCCGGACGGGGTTTGAGTCGGACCAGTGGGTGTTGAAGGTCCTCGACCGAAAGAGTGGGACGACCTACGAGCTGACCAAGGTGCTCGACCGCCCGGTCCAGGCGTTTTCCTGGGGCCAGAAGCCGATGCAGCTCCTGGCGATCATCGACGACAGCGGGGCTGAGCCGATCGTCGAGCTGACGTTCGACCCGAACTCTTCGCCCGTCGCGCCGGCCAATCCGCCGCACCTCGTCACCGGCGGCGTGCAGTCGGCGCTCCAGGTCAACCCGAAGACCGGCAAGATGGTCTTCACTCGCCACAATGCCGCGATGCCTCCCGAGGTCTATGCCGCCAACCCGGACGGCTCGGGCCTGACGCAGCTCACCCACCATAATGCCGAGCTGCTCGCCCAGCTCGACCTGCCGAAGCTCGAGGGCTTTGCCTTCAAGGGCGCCGGCGGCGACGAGGTCCACGGCTGGGTGATGAAGCCGCCGGGATACGAGCCGGGCAAGAAGTACCCGGTCGTCTTCCTGATCCACGGCGGGCCGCAGGGCGCCTGGCACGACGAGTGGCATAACCGCTGGAACTACCAGATGTTCGCCGCGCCGGGGTATGCCCTGGTGGCGATCAACCCGCGCGGGTCGACCGGCTACGGCCAGAAGTTCACCGACCAGATCAGCCAGGACTGGACCGGGCTCGTCTACGACGACCTGATGAAGGGACTCGATCACGCGATCAGGACCTATCCTTATCTGGACGAGTCGCGCCTGGCCGCGCTGGGCGGCTCGTACGGCGGGTTCATGGTCAACTGGATCGCCGGCCACACCGACCGGTTCAAGGCGCTGATCAGCCACGCCGGCGTCTTCGACCTGGTGAGCGAATATGGCACCACCGAGGAACTCTGGTTCCCCGAGTGGGAGTTCGGCGGGCCGCCCTGGGATCGCGCCGAGCACTACCGCGAGCGATCGCCCAGCCTGTTCGCGATGAACTTCAAGACGCCGACCCTCGTGATCCACGGCGCCCTGGATTTCCGCGTCCCCGACGCGCAGGGCCTGGGGATGTTCACGTCGCTCCAGCGCAGGGGCGTGCCCAGCCGTTAT
>JAKAUH010000597.1 GCA_021818605.1 Planctomycetota bacterium | reverse complement strand
GCCATCAAACGAGAAGCAGCCGCCCCTGCCGGTGAACTACCTCCCGGCGCATCCCTTCCCGCACGGCCATCCCGACCTCCGCGACGAGGTGGCCGTCAGCGGCGTCTGGGACCGTCGCGACCCCCGCACCATCCGCAACGAGATCGGCCGCGAGCTCGCCTGCTCCGAGAACATCGACGTCCAGATCGGCCGCGTGCTGGCGAAGCTCGAGGCAACGGGCCAACTTGACAACACGTATATCATCTACACGTCCGACCACGGGATCGCGATCGGCCGGCACGGCTTGCAAGGGAAGCAGAACCTCTACGAGCACACCTGGCGCGTCCCGTTCATCGTGAAGGGGCCGGAGATCAAAGCCGGCACGCGGGCGCCCGGAAATACCTACCTGCTCGATGTCCTGCCGACACTCTGCGACCTCGCCGGCATCGCGCCGCCGGCCACCGTCGAGGGCATCAGCTTCCGGCCGGTCCTGGAGGGGAAGCAACGCACGATCCGCGACGTTCTGTTCGGCGTGTACTGCGGCGGGACGAAGCCCGGGATGCGCTGCATCAAGAAGGGGGACTGGAAGCTGATCAAGTATGACGTCCTTGATGGATCGGTGCGGCGGACGCAGCTCTTCAACCTCGCCGAGAACCCGAACGAGTTCCTGCCCGAGCACCATCGCAGTCGCCCGCTCGAGACCGACCTGGCGGATGATCCAAAGTACGCCGAACATCGGCGCGAGCTCGAGGCATTACTGCTGCGCGAGATGGAACATCTCGACGATCCCTATCGACTCTGGGATCAGCCGAAGCCGACGCGTCGATGACGCATTCGCCTTCCCACGATTCGCGCATTCGGCCATGATGCGGCCGAGCCGTTGCGCGCCAGGGCCTCGCCGCACGGAATTCCCGCCAAATCATTGGGAAGATCCTCGGACTCGCGGTCCCCTTGTAGTCGTCCGGCAGGGATGCAAATCCATTCTTCGGCAGGGAGGACGGTGTCTCATGACTCTCTCTTCGTGGATCGCGGCACTGGCGCTGATGGGGTCCGACGAGCCTCAGAATCCCAGACAACCTATCATCCCCGGATCGCCGATCCCGGCCATGATGCGGTGCGAGAAGTCCGGCGATGACTGCCCGTGGGTCGGCGAAATCCGCGCGAGCGTCCGTCAAACCGGCAACGTCGATGCGTCGATGCTCGCGGCCTGCGCGGCGGCTGCGCAATCGGCCGGCGTGCAGAAGGCCGGCTCGATGTGGGACGACGTCAGGGCCCAACTGGCGAAGCCGCGGCCCACGATGCCGAAGGTCACCAAGCCCCGCACGACGAACGACCCCGAGCCGCGGGAAACCTGGAAGCTGTCGCTCCCCGAGGCCATCCGGATCGGCCTGAAGAACTGCGAGATCGTCGAGATGGTCAGCTCGGGCGAGAAGTGCGCATCGGCGTGCGGCACCGAGCCCACCGCGCTCAAGACGGCTGCGAATGCCAGGACCGACACCCCCAACGCCCAGATCGTGATCGCCCGGCGCAACACCGATGCCGGCACCTGGCGGTTCAAAGCCGAGGTGATGGCGATGGTGCGCTCGGTCGAGCAGCAGTACTGGAACCTGGCGCAGGCTCACGTGCAGCTCTGGTGCGCCGACCGTGCCCTCAAGCTTTGCCAGGAGGTGCTCGAACGCGAGCGGGCCAAGCTGACGACTGGCCGCGGCACGATCGCCGACATCGCCGAGGCCGAGCAGCGGCTCGCGCAGTTCCAGCTCGACGTGATCACGCGGACCTCGGACCTCATTACCACCGAGCGGCAGCTCCGCAACCTGCTCGGCCTGGCGCCGGGCGACGGCCGCCGGATCGTTCCGACCACCGCCGTCACCGAGGCCCGCATCGAGCCCGACTGGGATTCGTGCCTGGCCGAGATGCGCAGCTCGCAGCCGGATATCCTCCAGCAGAAGGCCGTCGTTCGTCTGGCCGAGATACAGCTCCTCATGGCTCGCAACCAGTTACTTCCGGTGCTCGGCATGGACTCTCTGTACCAGTTCAAGGACCTGGGCCTGCCGATGGATTCCACCGAACGGGTCATGTTGGGGACCATGCTCAGGGCGCTTGAGTCCTGGGTCGCCAACCGGGACCAGGCTGCTGCAGCCCTGCAGACTGTCTCGGGCGATAAGAATCGTACCTCCTGGGAGATCGGTGGCACGTTCCAGATTCCGACCGTCGGGCGGTCTTCCATGGTCAACACCCGCCAGGCCCAGTACATCCTGCTCCGTTCCCGCGCCTACCTCCAGCAGGTCGAGCACCAGACGACGCACTCGCTCGCCCGGTTCTTCCTCGAGATCGACGCCAATTACAAGCAGTTCCAGGCGGCCGAACGTCTCCGCCAGGCGGCCGCGCAGCGCCTCGATGCCCAGCGGGCGTATTACGAGGAAGGCCGGATCACCATCGACCGCTTCCTCGACGCGATCACCCAGTACGCCACGGCCGTCGCGACCGAGTCCCAGTACAAGACGACCTACAACATCTCCCTCGCGGCGCTCGAGGAGACCAAGGGCACGCTGCTGGAGCGCAAGAACATCATCGTGGCCGAGCTCTCGCACTCGCACCCGGCCAGCCCCCAGCCCGCCAAGGCCGCCAAGCACGACCTCGCCGCGGCGAAACCCGACAGCCAGGTCGTCACGGCGTCGATGAAGGCCGAGCAGCCGAAGCCTGCCGAGCCGACGAGAGCGGCGCCCGCGACGACGGCTCCCGCATCGACGAAGACCTGGACGTTCTCCTTCTCGATCGGCCGCAAGAAGCCGCTGAAGATCAAGGGAACCATCACGTCCACCGAATCCGCGCCCGCCTCACCGGCGAATTGAACGGAGACGTCCCCGAGGGACAGGACCCGACATGGTGTTCGGGTCCTGTCCCTTTGCTCTTTCCCCTCTGTTCTCTCCGCTCTTCGTCCTCGCCGCGAAATCCCCGCCGAATCGGTCCCGAAAACCAACCGTCCAGATCGGCAACCTCAATTCGCCCGCAGCGTCTCGGCCTTCCACAGATAGATGTCGAACACGCCCAGTTCGTTCTCGACCACGATCTGCTCGTCCGCCTTGATGTCGGCCATCCGATGGGCGATCGAGACCACCCTGGTGCCCGGCGGCAGCTTCTTCAATTGCGGCAACAACCGGGCATTTAATCGCGGCAGCAGGTAGAGCACAACGACGGTAGGCCCGTCGCTCATGTCGAGCTTGAAAATGTCGCGCTGCTCGATTGTGACCAGCTTCTCGACGCCGTTTTTTCGCACATTCGCCATCGAATCCTTGATGCGTTCGGGATCGATGTCGAATCCCCGGGCCTTGCACCCGAACACCTTCGCCGCGGTCACCGGGATTCGTCCGTCGCCGCAGCCGAGATCCCAGACGACGTCCTTTTTCGTCACCCGGGCGAGTCGCAGCGCAGCTTCCACCACGTCCTGCGGCGCGGGCTCATATTCGACGTCGGGAATCGGCCGCTGGCCCGGCTCGCGCAAGTCGATCGATTCGAAATCGCCCGGCCGGACGTCCACTTGCTGCGTCACCGTCCGCGGCCCCTTCGGGCCAGGGATAATTGCCTTGACGGTGTAAATATATTTTCCCGGGGCCAGCGGTGGCGAGATGAACCGGCGCATCGTGCCCGTGGACTTCGTATCCTGCCCCTCGATCAGCAGTTGAGCGTCCTCGGGTAGATAGACCTCCAGCGTGACGGTCTTCCGAAAGTCCTGCGCGAACGTGCCGGCCGGGATCAGGCACGCGAACAGGAGCAGCGCCAGGACCTTGCTGTGCCGCATAGCTGGAACATCTCCCGGTCTGTCTTGCGGCCGCACGAAGTCCGGCCTCGGCGAGAGTCTTCAAACGGACTCCGGTTGAACCAGCGACAGGACGAGCCCGACTCGTCCTCTGGTTTTCTCTGCGTCGCTGCTGTCTCTGCCTCTCTGCGTGAAACGTCTTGGTCTTCTCTGCGACTCTGCGCGAGGCATCGAATCGGTGGGCAATGCCCACCCTAGACCTCTCTGCGTTTCTGCTGTCTCTGCGTCTCTGCGTGAAATCCGGAATCCGAACCGTCCGGTCTTCTCCGTGCCTCTGCATGAGGTCCGGTCACGGCACCAGGAACGGCCGGACGCGCTCCGCCAGCAGCATGTATCCCTCGCGGGAGAAGTGCAGCCGGTCCGTGACGAACAGCTCGGCGCGGGCGCGTCCGTCCGGGCTCAGGCTGATGGTGTCGGCGTCGACATACCCGACGCGCGGCATGTCGAGCGCCATCCGGCGGACCAGCCGGTTCAGCTCGCGCTTCTTGTCCGCCTCGCCCCACCGCGCGGGTGCCGGGCAGAGGCCGATGAAGAGGATCTCCGTTTTCGGCAGCCGGGTGTGGACGACGCGGACGAAATCGGCGAAATCGGCGGCGATCTCCTTCGGGATTCGTCCGGCGTGCAGGTCATTCCCTCCGGCCCGCAGGAAGATCTGCCGCGGCTCGTGCGGGAAGATCAGCCGGTCGGCGAAATGGGTGGAGTCCATGATCTCCGACCCGCCGAAGCCGCGGTTAATGACCTTGCAGTTCGGGAAGTCGTCGGCGAGCGTCTTCCACAACCGGACCGTCGACGAGCCGATAAACAGGATCCCGCCCTTCGGGGGAGGATGGTTCCGATCGCTCGTCTCATACTCGGCGATCTCCTTCTCCCATCGAGAATAGTTGCGTGTGGCGGCATATCCTGTCGCCTTCGTTTCCTGCCCTTGCGCGGAAACACCACGACCAGGCCGATCGCCAGGGTCGCCGCGATGATCATTCTCTTCATGCCAGCCGGCCTCACGGTTGAATTGGAGTCGCCGATTCGTCCGTTCGATGCGCCGATGCCTGGTCAAAACGAGGCCAGGTCCCAACCAACCGATCCCATCCTACTGGGCCCTCCGTGACTCGCAAGGGCTCGGTCGACTCGGACCGTCCGAGGCGATCAGCCCGCGATGTCGACTCCGCGGCTACACCTGCGTCATCGGGCTTTGCACCAGGATCACCATCGTGACCACCGCGAGGACCCCGCCGCCGGGCCCCGCGACCACGACGGCGGACCTGGCGAGATGCACCCTCGGGAACGCCCGGTGATCGGCGAGCCAGAGGATGGCATACGCCATCCAGTGACAGATCACCGCCCTGCCTATCAGGCTCGGGGCAAGGAACGACAGGGCGATCCAGTCGCGCCATGGCGCGGAACGAATCATCATGATGGAGAGGAACATCAGCACCATCGAAAACCCCGGCGCGAACGGCGGCCAGTCGAGCCCGCGCAGGTCGGCCGGTGACATGTACGATTCTTTCACCTCCCCTGAGCCGTTCTCGCGATTCAACCGGTCCAGCGATACCCGTCGGGTCCTTCCCTCGTCCGAACGCCGACTCGACCGGGCCCCACCTGGTCTCCGCGAGCCTTCGAGCCCGCACCGGGCGCCGACCGGCTTCCGTTCCGGTGACAATCCGCCCGCCCGCCCGGAGCGGAATCCCCGTCGGGGACCCACCCGGCCGACTGCTGGAGTGGTCCCCGGCATATGCAATTTCGAGCACGCGAGCCGAGTCTGTCGCACGGAAACCGGTCCGGAGGATGGGCCGGGAGGAACGCGGCCCACGACGGCCGGACGGGATCGAGCCCGGATCGGAAGTCGGTTGGAGTCGGGTCGGGTCGACTGAGGCGGATGGCCTCGCGGTGCGCAGCTACGTCGCAGCAACGGGGCCATCAGCAGGCCGCTTTCGTCCATCAAGAGCAGGCTCGCGCCGCGGCGGCGAGCTTTCTGTTTGATGCGCGGCCAGTCCTCCTCCAGTCAGCGGGCGATCGCTTCATCGTCCTTCTCGCGGGGCACCCGCCGGGGTTTCTGCGGCGTGTACCCGCGCCGCCGGAGCCAGGTGCTCACGTAATGGGGATGGAAGTGGACGTCGAATTCCTCCTCGATGAGTTGGGACAGACGAGGAGCCGACCACAGGTCAGTCGGGAAACCATACTCGGTGGGCGATTCGGACAGCCAGCGCAGCGCGATCTTCTCCTGAGTGCTGGTCAGCTTCGGCGGCGGACCGGGCGTGGGCCGCGGCCGGGCGACCAGACTCGCGGTGCCGCGGCGACGGAAAGCGGTCAGCCACCGCCGGACGCTCCGGGGAGCGACACCGAGAAAGTCAGCGACCTCCTCGGTCGAGTAGCCCTCGGCAATGCGCTGGACAGCGAGACACCGTCGCCGCTGAAGTTCAAGGGGTGTACCCACGGTTCTCATTCAGGACATCGCTGCAAACCTCAGGCCGGACGGACATTAGCTACCTGAGATGCTATAGCCGCTCCCTTTGCCGGTTCGCCCTGGACCGATTCGGGCTCGTCGTGCACCACAACGTTGATAAAGCCCTGTTCTGGGCCGGTGCCTCGCGGCCGGCGTTCGGCGGCGGCGAGGTGCTCCAGCCGATCGAGATCTTCCTGGCCGGGCGCGCCACGCAGGAATTCCAGGGGGTCGCGATCCCGGTCGAGGAACTGGCGCGGGAATGCTGTTCCGACTGGCTTCGCGAGCACCTCCATGCCCTCGACCCCGAGCGGCATGTCCGCATCCGCTGCCTGGTGCGGCCCGCGTCGTCGGACCTGGTCGACCTCTACCTTCGCCAGCAGCGGACCGGCGTTCGCCTGGCCAATGACACCTCGATCGGCGTCGGATACGCCCCGCTCAGCGACCTGGAGCGACTGGTCCACGGCGTCGAGATCGAGCTCAACGCGCCGCGAATCAAGCAGCAGTATCCGGAGCTCGGCGAAGACATCAAGATCATGGGGATCCGGCGCGGCGACGCCGTTACCTTGACCCTGACCTGTGCGTTCGTGGATCGGTACGTGGCCAGCGTCGACGATTACCTGGAGAAGCGGAGGCGGCTGGCCGCGCTGGCCGGAGACATCGGACTGCGAATTCTCGGCCGGGAAGTTGCGGTCGAGGTGAACACCGCCGACGATCCGGGGTCGGGCCAGCTTGACCTGACCGTGACCGGCAGGTCGGCTGAGGCTGGCGATGACGGCGAGGTCGGGCGAGGCAACCGGGCGAACGGCCTGATCACGCCCTACCGGCCCATGTCGCTGGAGGCGGTGGCGGGGAAGAATCCGGTCACGCGCGTGGGGAAGCTCTACAATCTCGTCGGCACGCGCATCTCCTCGGCCATCGTCGAGGAGTTCCCCGAGGTCGCCTCGGCTCGTTGTCTGCTCGTCAGCCAGATCGGCCGGCCGGTCCGTGACCCGCGGCTCGTGGATGTGTAGATCCAGACGCCGGCGGGGTGGCCGCTGGGCGAGATGCGACCCCGGATCGACGACCTGGTTCGCGAACGCCTCGGGCGGCTCGACGAGATGTGGCGAAGGGGAGACGCGACCTCGACCGGGTAGGCCGCATCCCCGGGATCGGCCGGGAATCCCTCCTGGCGGCGTCCCACATCGAAACCCCCGCGAACTTCAGAGATTCAAGATGACTTCCGTCGACGTTGTGCACCGAAGTCCCGGGATCCGTATCGATTGGGGTTGTTGACTCCCGGGGACCGAGGATCGTATTGTAGGATGGAGATTGCTCCTGAAGGGCAATGAAATCGGCTAAGACGGCCCCGACGTGCGGACCTTCGCATGGACGGGGTTTTTTCTTGCGCCGTCGGCCGCCATCAGCCTGGGGATCTTGCCGAACGATAGCACCGGAGGAGGCGCGGAGATGGGTGGGTCCTGGCGAATCGGTCGCATCGCGGGCATTGATGTCTACGTGCACCCGACGTTCCTGATCCTGCTGGCCTGGGTGGGCCTGGCCCACTACCTGGAGCATCACAACCCCGCGGAGGGGCTCGCCGGCGTCGTCTTCATCCTGGCCCTGTTCGGAATCGTGGTCCTGCACGAGTTGGGGCATGCGCTGACCGCTCGTCGCTTCGGGATCCGCACCCGCGACATCACACTCCTGCCGATCGGAGGGCTCGCGCGTCTGGAGCGGATTCCCGATGTGCCGTGGCAGGAGCTGGTGGTGGCGCTGGCCGGACCCGCCGTCAACGTGGTAATGGCGGCCGCGATCTACCTGGGACTCATGCTGGGCCACGGAATCGCCCCGATCGGCGAGACGCTCGGCGTCGGCGGTCGGTTTGTGGAGCAGATGTTCCTGGTGAACGTTTCGCTTGTACTTTTCAACATGATTCCCGCGTTCCCCATGGACGGGGGCCGGGTGCTCCGAGCTCTGCTGGCCATGCGGCTCGATTACGTCCGGGCGACGAAGGCGGCTGTCGCCATCGGCCAGGGGTTCGCGGTGGTTTTCGGCCTGCTGGGCCTGTTCGTGAACCCGCTGTTGATCTTCATCGCCCTGTTCGTCTGGCTCGCCGGAGCCCAGGAGGCTGGCCTCGTCACGATACGAACCGCGCTCGGGGGGATTCCCGTCCAGCGCGTCATGATCACGGACTTCCGTGCGCTGGGCCCGGAGGACCCGCTGTCGCTCGCCGTCAATCACGTCCTGGGCGGCTTCCAGCAGGATTTCCCGGTTCTGGACGAGGATCGCCTGGTTGGGATCCTCGCGCGCAATGACCTCGCCGCGGCGCTGGGACGCCACGGTCCGGAGACGCCCGTCGCCGAGGTGATGCAGCAGGACTTCGTGACGGCGGACCCGCGCGAGATGGTGCAGGCGGCCTTCGAGCGGCTTCAGGTCGGACACTGCCGTACCCTGCCCGTCGTCCAGCACGGGCGCCTGCTGGGATTACTCACGGCGGATAACCTGGCCGAGGTGCTGCTGCTGCAGGAGACGCTTCGGGAAGCGGACCGTCCTCGCCTGTTCGGCATGGACAGGTCATCCCGGCAGGCCACTGATGAGGTGAGCATTGTCCCCGGGGATCGAGTACCGATCCAGCGCCCGGACGCTGGATCTCTCGCCGGTGGTCGCGGCCGTGAGCCATCTTCTTTCGGCGCGGACGGCCCGTCAGACTGGGGTGGTCATTCCATGCTGTAGCCTGATGAATCCTGGAGATGCGTCGAGGCGGTTGCGTTGTAGGGCTGAGTTGTTCGCTCCGACGGAAGCTTGCGAATCGTCGAAGGCCCATCTACCCTGATCCCGATGGCCCTCGGCCCCGTCCCAGGTTCTTCCTGAACCCGACGAGACCGGGACTGGTTTCGAGCCTTCGAGGCGTCAGTCCCCTTTCGGCGGGGCTTCTCACGGATTCCACCGCCATGCCGATCACTCGCCGATTCTTCCTCGGGGCCGCGGCGCTGCTTGCCCGCTGGCTGGGACGGCCGTCGCCGACGTCCGCCGGTCCCATCGCGCCCTCCGCACCATTCGGAAAGGAGTTCCCGAACCTTGAATCGCTGACTGCGGGGGAGTGGTGGAAGAAACCGCGGCCGAAAGGGCGATCCGCTCCGCCGCCGATGAACGTGCCGCGCGACGAGGTCGTGGCCTTCGCGCTCTACACCCACGATCACGGCGTTTTGAAGATCACCGCGCAACTCTATCCCCTCCTGCCCGACGAACCGCGAGAGGCTCGCCTGGAGTTTCGCCGCGACGGTCAGTGGACCGAGGCGATGAGGGCTCCGGTCCTGACTCCCGGCTGGAGCGCCCATTTCCGTGTCGAGGGGTGGGACGACACGCGCGACGTCGCCTACCGCGTGCGTCACGGTGACCGCGCGGTGTTCGAAGGGCTGATCCGCCGCGACCCGCGCGACAAGGACGTGATCGTCGTCGCCAACCTGTCGTGCAACTCCAGCCGGACGACCGGGCTCCGGCCGGAGATCCTCGAGAACCTCAAGGCCCAGGACCCCGACCTGCTGTTCTTCGCCGGCGACCAGACCTACCGGCACACCGAGCACACTGCCGGCTGGATCGAGTTCGGCCTGCAATTCCGCGACGTTATTCGCGACCGGCCGACGATCACGATCCCCGACGACCACGATGTCGGACACCCGAACCTCTGGGGCGAGAACGGCAAGCGCTCGACGCTCAGCGGCAACGCCGACGGCGGCTACTTCTACCCGGTCGATTACGTCAACCTGGTCCAGCGCCAGCAGACCTGGCACCTGCCCGATCCGGTCGACCCCGCCCCGGTCGAACGCGGAATCACCGTCTACTTCACGAGACTCCGGGTCGGCGGGGTCGACTTCGCGATCCTCGAGGACCGGAAGTTCAAGACCGGGCCCGCTGGCAAGATCCCCCGGATGGGCCCGCGCCCCGATCACATCAACGACCCGTCGTATGACCCGCGTTCGATCGACCTCCCCGGGCTCGTCCTGCTGGGAGACCGGCAGCACAGATTCCTCCGCGAGTGGGGCGAGGACTGGACCGGGGCCGAGTTGAAGGCTGTCCTGTCGCAGACGGCCTTCTGCGGTGCTGTTCACATGCACGGCAGTCGCGACAATCGACTCCTGGCCGACCTGGATTGTAACGGCTGGCCGCAGACGCCGAGGGACCGGGCCCTGGAAGAATTCCGCCGCGTCCGGGCCGTCCACCTCTGCGGCGACCAGCACCTGGCGGTCGTCGTCAAGCACGGCATCCAGGAGTTCGGCGACGGGCCTTATGGATTCACCAGCCCGGCCCTTGTCAACACGATCTACGGGCGATGGTGGCATCCGCTCGATGAGAAGCCCGGGCCGAATCCCGTGCCTGACAGCCCGCTGCCCTGGACCGGGGATTTCAAGGACGGCCTCGGTAACAGGATCTCGATGATGGCCTACGCCAACCCGGCGAAGATCGAGGACGAACGCCGGCGCGGTGACGGCTACGGGATCGTCCGGTTCGACAGGAAGGCTCGGCGGGTCACGTTCGAGTGCTGGCCCCGATTTGTCGACGCCCACGAGGGCGACAGGGCCCAGTTTCCCGGCTGGCCCATCACGGTGAACGTGGCCGACAACGACGGCCGCAAGCCCGTCGCCTGGCTGCCCGAGGTGAAGTTCGAGGGGATCACCAACCCGGTCGTGCAGGTCATCGAAGAGAATTCGCATGAGATCCTGTACACAATCCGGGTTGTCGGTGATCGCTTCCGTCCGCCCGTCTATTCGAAGGGCCGGCATACCGTCCGGTACGGGCGAGACTGCCCCGATGGGCCGGTCCTCCGCGGTCTGACGGGTTTGCCAGGCTAACCTTGTCGGCGTTCGCTGTCGTATCGAGCGCCTCGGTTTCGGGCTCCTTTACGATCGGGTCGGCCGGAAGAGTGGCATTCGGTCGAAGGTTCCGCCCAGAGCATCCTTCGAGGTGAGCCCCAGCCAGTCATCCAGGACGGTCGCATAGACGCGGCGGAAGTCGACCGTCGTCTTCAGATCGCCGTCGAGCAGGTCGGTCAGGCTCGGATACGAGCCGATGAGTCCGGGCCGGACGGACGTGCCGGCCAGAAAGACCGGCCCGGAGGTGCCGTGGTCCGTTCCGGCGCTCCCATTCTCGGCGACTCGCCGTCCGAATTCGCTGAAGCCCATCACGAGCACGCGATCGAGCAACCCCGACGCAGCCAGGTCGGCCTGAAACGCCTCGAGGGCGCCCGAGAGTTCGTTGAGGAGCTGGAACTGCGTGCCCGGCTGGGCGGCATGCGTGTCGTATCCGGGCTGGATCGTGTAGAAGACGCGCGCGCCCAGGTTCCCCTTGAGCAGCCGGGCGATCAGCGCGAGCCGCCGGGCCAGCGCCGTCGAGGGATAACGGGCGCCGGAGTCGTCGCGGCCCACGGCCGCCAGGCGATCGGCCGTCGCGTAGGCGTCGAGCGCCGCGCGCCGAACGAACGACGTGACGCTGTCCGACGATTCGCCAACGTCCATCGTGTCGCCGGCCGCGGACTTCATCATGTTGGTTTGGTCGAGGGTAATGTCGTCGATCCGTTCGAGCGAGCCGGCTGGCGTCGACTTGCCGCGCAGGGCCGCCGGGAGGGCACCGGTGCCGATGTAGAGCGACGCCGGACCGCTTGCCCCGGCCACGACTCGGGCATCGAGGCCGCGACCGATCCAGCCGAGCCGAGACTGGGCATCCGCGTCCGGATCGAGCTGGGCCGTGTGCCAGATGGCCATGCTCCGAAAGTGGGATCGGTCGGGATTCGGGTAGCCCACGCCGAGCACGATGGCGAGGCGCCCGGCCTCGAGCATCCGGCCGGCGGCTGGCATCGCGGGATGAAGGCCGATCCCGTCCGCAACGGAGATCAACCGCTTCGCCGGCAGCGCCAGGACGTCGCGATTCCGGGCGTATCCTTCATCCTTGAACGGGACGACCGTGTTGATTCCGTCGTTGCCGCCGTCGAGCTGGATGACGACGAGGACCCGGGCGTCCTGCTGCGGCGCGGCGGCGCGAGCCGATCGCGCGAGGAAGCCGGGAACGGTCGGGGCGAGCGAAATCAACGGGAGGGTGCGCAGGACATCGCGTCGCGTGATCATCGTATCCTCCGAATTTGGTGATGGGAATTCAGGCGAGCCGGGATTCGGGCGAGGCGGCCACGAGCGCCACGGCCCGGCGCAGCGATTCGGGAGTGTGGTGCGAGTTCAACGGTGCCAGCCGCCGGCGCTCCTGGGGCGAGAGGGTCGAGCCGCGCAGGAGCGTGGAGGCCGCATCGGCGACCGCCTCGATCGACGGCGTGCGGCCCTGGGCGCTGGCCATCGTCGATGCGTCGATCGGGGCCGGCAATCCGATCGATTGCCCCTCGACGAGCGCCGACGCGAACCTGGCCCGCGCGACGATCGACTTGCCGGTCAACCAGTCGCGGCCCTCGGGCCAGCCGCCGACATTGGGCGGGTTGAAGAGGTCCTGGCCAAGGAGGCGAATCCAGCCCGCCAGCGCCAGCGTGCTCGGGGGCGAGCCGGCAGTCAGGAGCGAGCGGCAGGAGCCGATCACGAACTCGGCCGGCCCGAGCACTCGCGTCCGAATATTGGCCGACGCGAGGAAGGCTCGCGAGCGCAGGATGGTCTCGACGCCCCAGCCGATGTCGAGGTGATGGTCCCGCAGTCCAGCCGCCAGCGCGTCGACGGCCAGGGCGTCGACGGCCTGCTCGCCCATGAAGAGGCCGCACAACCGCGATGCCAGGCGATGGGCCGTTGCCGGATGGCCGGCAAGCATTGCGGCGAGGTGCGAGCCGTTCCAGCAACCGGTCTTGCCCAGGATCGTCTTCGCGCCGTCGTCGTGCTCCGCGGGCGACTCGCGCAGTTCGCCCTCCGCGTATGTCCAGCCGGTCAACGCCCGTGCGGCCTCCTTCACGTCGGTCTCCGAATAATGCCCGATGCCAAGCGTGAACAGTTCCATCAGCTCCCGCGCGAGGTTCTCGTTGGGATGACTCTTGCGATTCGCGGTCGCATCGAGGTACACGAGCAGCGCGGGCTCGCGGATCGCCGCGGCCAGCAGTTCGGCGAACGGCGCGCGGGCGAGGCGGCGATGCGTCTCGTTCTGCCGTCGCATGGCGCGCAGATCGTTGACCCTGGCGTTGCCGGTCGCGAAGTGGTTGTGCCAGAGGAGCGTCAGCCGCTCGCCTAGCGGGTCGGGCGAGGACAAC
>JAKAUH010001186.1 GCA_021818605.1 Planctomycetota bacterium | reverse complement strand
CGCCGTTGCGTCGCGCCAGGCCGCGCCGGGCGAGGTCGGGCGCGGCCGGCAGTGCCGGCGCGGGCTACGGAACGGCCGGGTCGTCGATCAAGCCAAGCCAAGCCGAGCCGGGTCGGGTCGAGTCGGAACGAGATGAGACAAGGAGCCGAAAGGGAACAGCCTACGATGGGACGGTCCCCCGCCACGCTGCCAGCCGCTACCACCAAGGTCAAGACCTCCGCCGCGAGCCGAGATGAGCCCCCGCCCCGCGAGGGGTATCGGGATACCGTCGAGGCCATCGTCGTGGCGTTCATCCTGGCGCTGGTGGTCCGGGGGTTCGAGGCCCAGGCGTTCGTGATTCCGACCGGCTCGATGGCGCCGACCCTGATGGGCCGGCACAAGGAGATCGCCTGCCCGCAGTGCGGGTTCACCTACGCGATCAACGCCTCGGAGGAAATGAATCCGCAGTCGATCTCGTCGGGACTGTGCGTCAACTGCCGATATCAGGCACTCAATCTGGAGAACCAGCCCAGCTTCAAGGGGGACCGCATCCTGGTGATGATGTTCCCCTACGACCTGCCGTTCTTGCCCGGCAGCGGTCCGCCGGAGCGGTGGGACGTCGTGGTCTTCCGCTATCCGGAGGAGCCCGAGGTCAGCTACATCAAGCGGCTGGTCGGCCTGCCCGGCGAGGTGATCCGGATCGCGCACGGCGATGTCTACGCCGGGGCGCCCGGCTCGGACGCCTTTACCCTGGTGCGCAAGCCCATGCGGCACCAGAAAGCGATGCAGATCAGCGTCTACGACGACCGCTACCGCCCGCAGGCGCTGGCCGGCAGCCGCGAGTGGGACCGGTGGCGCCCCGCCGCCGCGTGGACGCCCGCCGGCGAGCGCGAGAGCCGGTTCTCGGCCGAATCCACGGGCGGGACCTGGTGCGAGCTGCGCTATCACCACATGGTGCCCGATCCCGAGCAGTGGGATGCCGTCCTGGGTGGTCGCGAGCTGCCCCGCCCGCCTCGCGAGACGCTCGTCACCGACTTCTACTCATACAACACCAACCTGCCCCGGAGCCTCTCGGACCTGGTCGGCGACTCGCACTACGAGCAGGAAAACGCGTGGATGCAGCCGCACTGGGTGGGCGACCTGACGCTCGAATCCAACCTCGAGGTGAAGTCGGTCACACCGGGCGGCTCAGTCCGGTGGGAGCTGGTGGAGGCGGGGATCCCGCATCGCTGCACGGTCGACCTGAACTCCGGAACCGCCACGTTCACCCGGGGCGACGAAATCCTGGGCCGAACCGAGACGCCAATCCGAGGGCCGGGCAAGTTCCGGGTCGAGTTCGCCAATGTCGACGACCGGATGACGCTGGTGGTCGACGGCCGCGAAGTCGGGGGAACCGGCTTCGCCTATGATGCCGGCGCGGCCAACCCGGTCCCGACCGCGGCCGACCTGACGCCGGCCGCGGTGGCCGTCCGGGATGCGTCGGTGGCCGTGAGCGACCTTGTCCTGAAACGCGATATCTACTATACCCAGTATCCCGGCCGGAACGATTATGAAGAGGTCTGGGACGACAGACGGCCGCGAAACCCGGTCGAGCTGTTCGACTTTCTCTCCGATCCGGTTCGGTTCAGCGGCCTGGCGTCACTGAAGTTCCACGACTATCCAGTCGGAGCCGACCGGTTCTTCATGCTGGGGGACAATAGCCCGCGCAGCAAGGACAGCCGCGGCTGGACGACCGTCGACGCCGCGTGGGACAGCACGAGCAATCGCGAAGCCTGGGAGGTCCCCAGGACCAATCTCACCGGCAAGGCGTTCTATGTCTACTGGCCGCACGGCGTTCCGTTCGGCCCCGAATCGCTGCGGGTCGGCCGGGATCTGCGGCTGCTGTTCCGGCCCTATGTCGAGCGGATGAAGTGGATTCGATAAGAAGCCCGAACCAAACCGCGGCTGGCTCCGAATCTTCGAGGGGCCTGTCCCCAATTTGTTCGAGCATGTAAGCCGGCCTGCCCCGTCCGGGGGCCCTCGGCCCAGACGATCACGGAGGATCGACCGATGCCCTTGCTCGAGGTCAGCGGGCTGGAAAAGTGGTATGGCCGCCGCAAGGTCGTCAACGGGGTCGAGTTCAACGTCGACCGCGGCGAGGTCGTCGGCCTGCTCGGGCCCAACGGCGCCGGCAAGACCACGAGCTTCCGCATGACGATCGGCCTGATCGACTCCGACGGCGGCAAGGTCGTCTTCGACGGCAAGGATGTCACCCGCGCCAAGATGTACCTGCGCGCCCGCGCCGGCATGGGCTACCTGCCGCAGGACAAGAGCGTGTTCCGCCAGCTCTCCGTCGAGGACAACCTGATGGCGATCCTCGAGACGCGCAAGGACCTGACGCGCAAGCAGCGAATCGACCGCCAGAATGAGCTGCTCGATCAGTTCGGCCTGACCAAGATCCGCAAGACCAAGGCCAACCGCGTTTCCGGCGGCGAGGGTCGCCGGCTCGAGATCGCCCGCTGCCTGATCACCGAGCCCAAGCTGATCATGCTCGACGAGCCGTTCGCCGGCATCGACCCCAAGACCGTCGGCGAGATCCAGGACCAGATCCGCGACCTGGTCGAGAGGTACAACATCGGCATCCTGCTGACCGACCACCAGTTCCGC
>JAKAUH010001158.1 GCA_021818605.1 Planctomycetota bacterium | reverse complement strand
ACGGCGGCCTGAAGCTGCCTGAGCGACTGGGCCAACTCACGCGCCTCGGGCGGGGTGAGCTTTGACTTCGAGCCGTCCACCGGGAACGCCGACGCCCGCTGCAACCCTCCCGCGCCCAGGCCGATCGCGATCAAGGCGGCGACCGCCAGCCGACCGGCCACTCGAACCCCCGCTCCGCCGAACCGGCGATTCGTCCCCGTCCAGATCATCGCATCCCCCCGCTCGTTCGGCCGACATCACTCACCCTGATTCAACCTTACTACGCTCCTGATAGACTAAACTCCCCGACCGTCGAAAGGTTTCGCAGGTGAACTCCCGCTTTCGAGATTTCTCAAGACAGTCGCCCCGCAAGCATCCATGGAATCGATACCATACCAGGACGCCAGGCGCCCTCCTCTTCAACCATTCTGGGACGAAAGCACGATGAAGACAACGCCGACGAAGATGCGAGTCGTCCTGATGACAGGACGCGACGAACGGCGGGGGCCTGGCAGGATCCTGCCTCGCTGTGTCCTGATCGGCCTGATCGCCGCCGTTTTGATGCTCGGCGGGCGAGGAGAGGCATCGGACCCGGTGCCGGGCACGCCCTGGCCGGCGACCGACGCGCTGGGCCGGTCGCTGCCGGTCGCGGGCGACCGGGGGATCTCGGCACCGCGGGCCAACCGCTTTGTGGGGCTCTTCTACTTCCTGTGGCACAACAACCCGCGTGGCAAGCCGCCCGCCGGAAGCGGGCCTTACGACGTCTCGCACATCCTCGCGAAGGATCCCAGGGCACTGCATCATCCCGGTTCGCTGCTCTGGGGACCGCGGGGGATGTATCACTACTGGGCCGAACCTCTGTACGGCTACTACTTCTCTGCCGATCCCTGGGTCATTCGCCGGCATGCGCAGCTCCTGGCCGCGGCCGGAATCGACGTCCTGATCTTCGATACGACCAACGCGGTGACCTATCCCGAGGTGTACCGCGCGCTCTGCACCACCTTCGAGGACGTGCGCCGCTCCGGCGGCCGGACGCCGTCGATCGCCTTCATGGTCAACACCCGCGCGGGCGAGACGGCCGATCGGATCTACCGCGATCTCTATCAGCCGGGGCACTTCCGCAACCTGTGGTTTCTCTGGGAAGGCAAGCCACTGATGATCTGCGACCCCGCCGAAGCCCGGCCCGAGCTGCGGCGGTTCTTCACGCTTCGCCGCGCGCACTGGCCGTTTACCCAGGTGAACACGCGCAATGCGTGGCACTGGGAGGCCGCCTATCCTCAGGTGTACGGTTACACGACCGACCCGGCGAAGCCCGAGCAGGTGAACGTCTCGGTGGCGCAGAACCTCCGTGCCAGCGACGCCCGGGTGACCAACATGAGCGCCGGCGACGCCCGCGGCCGGAGCTTCCACGACGGGGCACTCGATCGCTCGCCGGGCTCGGTCGACCGCGGGCTGAACTTTCAGGAGCAGTGGGAGCGGGCGATTCATCTCGACCCGCCCTTCGTGATGGTCACCGGCTGGAACGAGTGGATCGCCGGCCGCTGGGGCAAGCCGGGAGGGCCGATCGAGTTCGTCGACCAGTTCGACCAGCAGTACAGCCGCGACATCGAGCCAATGAAGGGCGGCCACGGCGACAACTATTACTACCAGCTCGTCGGGAACGTCCGGCGGTACAAGGGCGCTGCTCCCCTGCCCCGCGCCTCGGCTCCCCGATCGATCCGGATCGACGGCAGCCTGGAGCAGTGGGCGGCCGTCGCGCCAGACTTCGCCGACGACGCGGGCGACACCGCTCCCCGCGACTTCGACGGCGCGGGCGGCCTCCATTATCGCGACCATAGCGGCCGGAACGATCTGGTCTCGCTCAAGGTCGCCCGCGACGATACGAACGTCTTCTTCCTTGCCCGGACCAGAGCCGCCCTTTCACCCTCCACCGACCCGCGATGGATGTGGCTCCTCATCGACGCCGACCGCAACCCGGCGACGGGATGGCAGGGATATGACGTCATCGTGAACCGTCAGATCGAGGACAACCGCACGACCTGGCTCGAGAAGAACGACGGCGGCTGGCGCTGGAAGCCGGTGGCGCGGGTGTCGTATCGGGTGCAGGGAAACGCGCTTCAACTGTCGATCCCGCGCGAGCTGCTCGGGTTCCCGCGAGACCGCGCCGCGGTCTCGTTCGACTTCAAGTGGGCGGATAACCTCCAGCACCCGGGCGACATCATGGACTTCTATAAGAGTGGCGATGTTGCACCTGAGGGGCGATTCCGATTCCGTTACGTCGCGGATTGAGGCGCTGTTCCGCATCAGCACGACTGGTGACTACTTCAACGTAAGCGGCAGATTCGTCGCGCGGGCTTCGAGCCGGCCGAGCAATGCGGACACGTCATAGCCGACGAGGTTGGGAACGACCTCGTCGGCACCGGCCTGCCGGAGCGCGTCGGCGGAGACCGTCGTCATGACGCCGACGGCGTACATCCCAGCCGCCCTCGCCGCCTGAATACCGACGGGGGCATCCTCGAAGACGACCGACCGCGACGGGTCGACGCCCGACCGGCTCGCCGCCAGGAGGAACACCTGGGGATCCGGCTTGCCGCGGGTGATGTCCTCGAGCGAGGCGATTGTCGCGAACCGGCCGAGGAGCCCGCACTCGCTGACCGTCAGGTCGAGGTTCGGCCGCACGCCGCTCGAGCCGATCGCCAGCCGGACGCCGTGCTCCGTCAGGGCGTCGAGCACCTCGCGGACTCCGTCCATCAGGCAGATCCGCCCTCGCGACACATCGCGGTAGCACTCCTCCTTCATGTCGGAGTAACGGCGGATGTCCGCGTCGGTGATCGCGTCGCCCAGCAGGCGGTGGAAGATGCTCGGATTCGTCATTCCGAACGTTTCGTGGATGAACTCGGGCGTGAAGGGCAGCCCGGTGCGGCGGCCCATCTCCTGCCAGGCTTGCTGGTGGGGCACGAGCGAGTCGACCAGGACACCGTCGTGGTCGAAGATGGCGAGATAGGGGTGGGATGATTCGGCGGACAAGGGGCTCTCCTCGGTACGGTGGTTCGTCGGAACGGGCGGTCCACCTCGGCAATCGTCGTGGCTCCGCGGCGCGGCGGTGGGACGGATTCGCGTCCCGCCCTGGGCAGGTGAGTCTCTCTCAGGCGGGCACGCTCGGGGCGGCGAGCACGGCGGTCGTGGCCGTGGCCTCGGGCATCGCCGCGAGAATCTCGGTAACCTCACGCATGGTGATCGTGCGCCGGCCGGGTTCGGGAACGAGCAGGGCGCGCATCAGGTCGCCGAACGGCTCGGGCAGGCCGTCGGCCAACGACGCCGGGTTGACCGTGCGGATCTGCTCGAGGACCTGGAGCAGACCGGGTCCGGGAAACGCCGTCCGGCCGGTCGCCAGCTCGTACAGGATCACTCCCAGCGCGAAGACGTCGCTCTGGGGCATGGCTGGCTCGCCGCGGACCTGCTCGGGCGCCAGGTAGCGGGGCGTGCCAAATAGCCCGTTGCCCTGATCCGGGATCGCCAGGTCGGCGGTCTGATCGTCGAGCGGAGGGGCGCTGGGCCTCAGCCGGCGTGCCAGGCCGAAGTCGAGGATCTTGACCGTCCCGTCATCGGCCACGAGCACGTTGTCGGGCTTGAGGTCGCCGTGCACTATGCCCCCGGCGTGCGCCGCGGCCATCCCGGCGGCCATCTGCCGGGCGATCGAGTGGAGTGACTCGTACGGCAGCGGCTCACCTCGACCCACCTGGCCCATCCGCTGGCCCGCGATGTACTCCATCGCGATGATCGGCACGCCTGCAGTGTCGTCGACGGTGTAAATTGTGCACAGGTTGGGATGATTGACCGCCGACGCGGCGCGGGCCTCGGCCATCGCGGCGCCGGGCGTCACCGGGCAGTCCGGCTTGAAGACCTTGAGCGCCACCGGCCGGTCAAGCTGAAGGTCCCGCGCCCGAAACACCCGGGCGAACGTCCCGCACCCGACCTCAGCCTCGATCAGGTAGCGCGAGAAGTACCGGCCCGGCCGCACCATCGCGAAGGGATCGAGCGCCGGGTCGTCCGCCATCCAGTCCTCGCGGCAGAGGCCGCCGGATTGCAGGGCCATCAGCACCCGCAGAACCTCCTGACTCCGCCGGCCCACGCTCAGGTTGTGCACCACCTGATATTGCACGACGCCGTCCGGGTCGATGATGAAAAGTCCCCGCACGGCCACCTTCCAGCCCTCGTGATACACCCCGTAGCTCCGCGCGACCGCGCCGTCCGGGTCGCTGGCCAGGGGGAAGTTCAAACCTCCCAGCCCACCCTCCGTCCTCGGCGTGGCGATCCAGCGCTCGTGCGATTCGACCGAGTCGCCGCTGATCCCCAGCAGCTCACAGTCGTGCGCACGAAACTCCTCGAGCCGTTGGCTGAGCCCGATCAGTTCCGTTGGGCAGACCATCGAGAAGTCGTGCGGGTAGAACACCAGCGTCAGCCACCGGCCACGATGTTCTTCCAGCATCACCTGGCCCCGCGCCGGGGCCGCATTCCGCGTGCAGGGGAGGTCAAAGGCTGGCGCCGGATGGCCGATCAACGTGGACATGGGTGGACGGCAGCCCTCACGGAAGGATACAACACACGCTCGTGTGATCGGATTGGCGAGGCCGGTCCGGCCCGACTCAGGGCTCGAGAACCAGCCTCTTATTGTAAGAGATGGAGGGTCAAGACCTGAAGGGGGCTCGAACAGGCGAGGTCGTCACTCGCGAGCCGATCGGATCCTGGCTCTGGCGGCTGTGGTGGCTTGCCGTCCTGGTGGTCCACGGCCTGCTGGGGGCGGTGTGGTGGTTCCTTGCGCCGGGCGGCTTCCGGCCGGACCATCCGCGCTTCTGGACCAACGAGGTCGCTCCGATCGGGATCGTGATCCAGGCAATGCTGTGCCTGTGGTTCCTCCACCACGAGCGGATGGACCGGCTCCGAACCCTCCTGCCCGGGTGGCCGGCCGCGTGGGCGGGCTGGACCCTGGCCATGATCGGGGCGTTCCCAACCACGATGGCCCGGATCTGGCTGGTCCCGGCGCTGGTGGCTGTCGCGATGGGACTCTCGGCGATCGGGCCCTGGCGGCGTGGCGGGCCATCGGGTCGTCGCACGATCCTCGTATCGCTGGCGGGCGGGCTGGGAGCGGTGATGGTCGGAGCAGGGTTCGCGTGCGCCCTGCGGCCGCCGGCCGCCGGCACGCATCCAGGCGGCGGAAAGAGTTCCGGCAGACCACGGATTGCGGCGGGGCGGAACCTGCCCGTTGCCGGGGCCATGCCGTTCAGTCGCAACATCATGGTTCAGCCGTCCGACGGCTCACTCATCGCCCGGATCTCGCCGCTGAGGATCTCGGTCAGGCCACTCCTGCGGTTCGAGAGCCGTTCGCCGGATGGAGCACCCGTGGTCCTGGTTCCGGCCGCGGTGCGCGAGGGGCCGGAGCCCCGGATGCGTCGGATCTCGAAGATCGGCGATGATCGCTACCTCTTTTCCTACGATCTGGAGGGCCAGGGAACCGCCTCGCTGGGCGCCGGCTTCGATCCGGCGGCGGCCTCCCTCGCGCTCGACGCGGCCTCAACGCTCGACCGGCCGGTCTACTCGCATCTGAATGCCTACTGCGACGTCGAGGTTCAGGGCCATCACCGGCTGAGTCTCGAGTTCTCGCCGTGCCCCGGGTCGCTCTTCGGTCTCGTCCGGCCAGGGATTCCGTTTGGCCGCCCGGCGCTGTTCGCTTACGTCCGGGCCGACCGGACGTTCCTGGTGGTCGAGGCGACGAGCGGCGAGAAGGGCCCGTTCCAGGCGCTCGCCCGCGGCCGCCTCGAACCGTCCGATCCGCTGACGATCACGCTGCACGACGAGGGCCGGCCGGTGGCCCGGTTGACGCTCGAGGACTTCGCCGCTCAGGCCGATACGACGCTCTCGCCGACGGCGGGCTGGGGCGTGCCGGTAAATGCCATCGAGTTCGCCCTGTCGGACGACAAGCCGTCGTCGATGGCCTCGATCTTCATCACGCTGTCGGGGACATCCGTCGGCCGCGGGTGGGATTGCGTGGCTCACCGCGCGGGCACGTACCGCAACCGGCTCCGGTTGGAGCCGGTGCGGTCGGTCCCTTGATTCCTTATCGAAATCAACGGGACGGTGCGGCGGCGACGGGCGTGCCGGCCGGTGCGGTCGCGGGCTGATTCGAGATCGGCTCGGTGCCGGGCTCGGGGTTCGGGCTGGGGTTGGTGGCCGGGCCCTTGACGGGCTCGGGCTTCACGTCGCGAGCGGGCTGGGGAGTCGGCGGCTTGGTCACGACGCGCACCAGATTGATTCGCGCCCAGCCGGTGGGATCCAGTGGCGAGACCGACTGGATCTTGAAGCCGGGCAGCTTCAACGTGTCGAGGTCCAGGTTGATTTGCTGCGTCCGGATCTTGGTCCCCAGGGCGCTGGCGACGATGGCCGACTGGAACCGGGTCAGCGGCTTGCCCTCGTTCTCATCGTCGTTGATGGCGATGACCTCGCTCCTGGTGCCCGCGTTGAACTCCTGGATCTTGCTCTTGAGCCGCAGAGCGCCGGGCGTGGACGGGTCGAGCTCGTACGACAGAGCGACCTCGACCAGCGGCGACTTGATCCGGAGGACCTTGGCGGGGACGCCGAGCAGTCCGCCGCCCTCACCGCCGGGCGCCGGGACGTCGAGCTGGAAGTCCCGCACGAGGGCGACGAGGAAGCCGCGGGCATCGGTGCTGAACTCGGGCGGCGACTTGGGCCGGAGGATCCGGAGCGCCTGAACCCGTGGATCGTTCGCCTTGCGGGCGGCGTCGACGGCCTTGAGATAGTCGGCGAAGCTGACGTTCTTCCGCACCTGGACCGCCTCCTTCGGCGGGGTACCGGGCGGGACGGCCTTCGTCTCGACGACGAGGTTCTCGACCGACCTGATCTGATCCTTTTGCCAGAGCCCGCCGGCCGCGGTGGTCAGCAACGAGCCCAGGTGCAGGTCAGCCGTGACGCCCGGATCGATCGTGCTGGCCAGCCGCGGGGGCTGGGGCGCGTCGGCGCCGAAGTGTTCGGGCAGCCCACGCCACTCCAGCCGGCCGCTGACGAAGATGGCCTCGGGCCGCGAGGCGAGCGTGAGCTGCTTGATCAGGACGTCGCGGACGGCCGCCGTGTCGTTGCCGGGCAGGTACTTTGCCCGCAGGTCGGCGTTGCGCTGGGCCTGCTCGACGCTAATCCGCTCGAGCGCCTCTTCCTGGGCCTCCTCGGGGATCTGCTGCTGGAACTTGGGCAGGGCGCCTTCCTTGACCTTGTCGGTGATCTTCCCCTGGCCCATGCCGATGAGGGCGGCGATGCCGCGCTTGAGCCCGGCGCCTTCCGTCGGCGCCGAGGTGATCGCGGCGTCGATGTTGTGCGTGGAGCTGGGGTAGAGGTTCAGCCCATCGGGCGTGATGGTCGCGGTGACGGTGAGATTCGACCAGTCGTAGGTCGTCGCGCCGAAGTAGTAGAGCTGGGCGGCCTTCTGGCCTTGCGGGTCCTGCGCGATTTGCTGCTGAAAGTCGTGGATCGGCGTGACGCTGACCATCGACTGGCTGTTGTAGAAGCTGATGCCGCCGTCGACGGGAAGCAGGCCGAAGCCGGTCATGGGCCCGGCGGTTACCATCGAGGTGTACCCCTTTCGGGTCACCGGGCCGGTCTGAACCAGTGTCGCCTCGAACACCGGTGCCACGGTCGCGACATCGGCGGCGATGTCAAGGTTCGGCCGATTGAACAGGTCGTTCATCGCCGCTTCGAGCTCGATCGCCGGCTGCCAGCCCTGCGGCTGGGCCTGCGTCCCTTGAGCATGCTGATGCAGCGAGGCCAGGGCCTCCTGGAGCCGCTTGAGCGAGGCGCGACGCTGCTGCACCGTGCGCGCGGCGTCGTAATCGTGGAGCGCGGCGGCGAGGTCGTGCTGGACGAAGTCGACCCACCGCGTGCGATTGGCCTTCGCCGCGGCGTCGCGCGCCGCGGGCAGCGATTCAACGGTCTCGGTGAGCCGGCGAGCGGCCCATGCGAGACGGACCCGCGGCCGCAGCCACTCCCGCAGCTCGAGCCGCAGGGTCGCCGCCGGGGACCACGCGACGCCCTCGAGCGCCTTCTCGATCTCGTAGACGCTTCCCAGCGCCGTGAGCCGGTCGGCCTCATCCCCGGCCTGGCTGTAGTTTCGCAACTCGCCGAGCAGCGTGTTGAAGAGTGCGTTCCATCCGTCGGCATTCGGCTCCGGCCGCGCACCCGGCCGCGCCCAGGCCTGCCGGATCGACTGAATGGTCCGCTCCGCGCCGACATAAGTCGGCGGCGCCGGCGCAAGCTGCGCCAGCGCATTCCCGCCCGACCACCCCAGGCATCCCAGCAGACTCACCATCACCAGCCGCTTCAAACCTTGCATGCGTCCTCTCCGTCGTCGGGCTGTCGCTCGAAGTCTGATCTTGCCTTCACCTTCCATCGTCCGACGCCTCACCGATGTTCATCCGGCCTCCCGCATCTCGAGCGGGCTGGGGCTTATTCTCTCTACAATCCGCACAATCTCAAGACCTGAGCGGATCCGATGCCCTTCCCGCGTGCACAAATGATGCCGGCTGCGGAAGCCGGTGGCCCTGCGCCGAGGCGACGGGGTGCCGCGGCCCGCGCGACCCGGACAACCCGTGTCGCTGCCGGCCTGGACCCCGCCTCGCCGATGCAGGCGACAGCGATTGAAGGCGCGTGTTACAATGCAGATCGCTTCGGTGCAGCCCGATCTGATCATCTCGCCCGGAATGCGATCATCCGTCGGGTGCGAGCGACTTCGACCTCATCGATTCGATCATCCACGGCGATACACCGGCCGCGCTCGGCGGGGTCGGGAGGAGGATCCATGTTTCATTGTGGTTCGACCCAACGACGGGTCGGGTTCGGCTGGGCCCTGGGGGCAACCGTGCTGGCGCTGCTCGCGGCGTCCACCGGCTGCGACACCGGCGGCAGCTCGGCGGCCGGGCCGGGGACGGCCGTCGACCGCGAGCGGGATTCGTCGCTCGGCAAACCTGGGCCGGAGGCTAACCGTGACCAGCAGGGCAAGCCATCGGCCGAGCCGGGTGCCTCCTCGATCGCGGGGGACCGCATGAAGTCGTTCGCCCAGGTCGTCATGTCCGAGCAGACCGAGTCGAGCCCTTTCCGCTTCGCCGAGATCGCCAGGGAGGCGGGAATCGACTTCGTACACTTCTCGGGGATGACCGATCAGAAGCACTTCCCCACCGCCAACGGCTCGGGCGTCGCGGTGTTGGACTACGACGGCGACGGCCTGCTGGATATCTACTACGCGACCGCCACCCTCCTGCCGCTGGGAACCGCCGAGAAGGGCCCGAACCGCCTGTACAGGAACCTGGGCAACAACCACTTCAAGGACGTCACCGAGGCCTCCGGCCTGGGCTACCGCGGGTTCTGCCACGGCATCATCGCCGGGGATATCGACAACGACGGCGATGTCGACGTCTTCCTGTGCAACTACGGCAGCAACGCGCTCTACCTCAACAACGGCAACGGCACCTTCAAAAACATCAGCAAGGCCGCCGGCGTCGACAAGCCCAACTGGTCCTCCAGCGGCGCCATGCTCGACTACGACAACGACGGGTATCTCGACATCTACGTCTCGAACTACGGCGTGTGGCACTACCCCGAGGATCATCAGCTCGTCGGCGACGCCGCCAAGAAGGTCTGGCTGTACGCCTCGCCGCGGACGATCAAGCGAACCGACCATCTGCTCTACCACAACAACCGCAACGGCACGTTCACCAACGTGTACGACAAGGTCTTCTCCGTTGAGAAGGACGAGACCGACCCGAAGACCGGTGCCGTGAAGAAGGTCCGCGTGCCGTCGCCGACTGGCCCGGACGGCCTGGGCCACGGCTTCGGCGTCGTCGCGGCCGACCTCAACGACGACGGCCTGATCGACCTGTACGTCGCCAACGACATGAACCCGAACTTCCTGTTCCTCAACCGGGGCGACGGGACGTTCGAGGACGCCACGGATCTCTCGGGCGCAGCGTACGACATCAACGGCCAGGCCCAGTCGGGCATGGGCGTGGATGCCGAGGACGTGGACGGCGACGGTCTCCCCGAGCTGTTCGTCACCAACTTCGCCAACGAGTACAACACCCTCTACCTGAACTTCGGCAAGGGGAGCTTCTTCGACAACACGACATTCTTCGGCCTGGCCTCCGACACGATGCCGTGGGTCGGCTGGGGAACCGCCCTGCCGGACCTCAACAACGACGGCTGGCCGGATTGCTTCACTGTCAATGGGCACGTCGACAACAACCGGAAGTTGCTCGGCCAGCCTGTCGAGTACGAGGAACTCCCCCTGCTCTTCCAGAACGTCCCCCTGAAGGACGGCAAGGGCCGCCGCTTCCGCCTGGCGACCCGCGACGCCGGCCCGTACTTCGAGACCAAGCACGTCGGCCGAGGCGCCGCGTTCGGCGACATCGACAACGACGGCGACATCGACATCGTCGTCAATCACAAGGATGGCCCCGGCGCCCTGTTACGCAACGACACGAAGTCGAACAACCATTGGATCCGGTTCGCCCTTCAGGGCACGCGCAGCAACCGCGACGCCATCGGCACGCAGGTCGCCGTCACGATCGACGACCTGCTTCAGCATCCACCCCAGGAGCGGACCATCTATCGCCAGCGCAAGGGAGGCGTCAGCCTTCAGGCGACCAACGACCCGCGCGTCCTGGTCGGCGTCGGGCCGACGAAGAAGGTCAAGAAGGTCGTCATCCAGTGGCCGTCGGGGATCGTGACCACACGCGAGAACCTCGACGTCGACCGCGAGTACAAGCTTGTCGAGCCCAGGGACGGCAAGCCCGAGCCGCACCACCCCGTGCCGCCGAAGAAGGAGCAGGGCGGAGACACCAGCAAGAAGGATAGCCCATCCGGTTCCAACGGCCCCTCGCGGAAGGTCGACTGAACCATGGGCTACGAGATCGAGGTGAAATACCGGGCGGTCGACCACGACCGTATCCGCCGGCTGCTCGTGGAGCACGGGGCGACAGAGGATCCGGCCATCGACCAGGAGGATGTGTACCTGCGTCATCCCGCGCGCGATTTCGCCGTCACGAACGAGGCCCTGCGCCTGCGCCGGGTCGGGTCCGAGAACCGCGTCACCTACAAGGGGCCGCGGTTGCCTGGACCCACCAAGACCCGTGAGGAGATCGAGTTGCCCTTTGAGCCGGGCGAGGCATCGTACCACGACCTGACCCGGCTCTTCGCGAACCTGGGTTTCGAGCCCGTGGCCGCGATCCGCAAGCGCCGGACGCCGTTTCACCTGACGGCATCGGCCCACTCCATCGAGGTCGCGCTCGATCACGCCGAGGGACTCGGCGACTTCGTCGAGATCGAGGCGATGGCGAGCGATGCGTCCGGTCTGCCGGCCGCCCAGCAGGCGGTGCTGGACCTGGCCCACGAACTGGGCCTCGACCAGGTCGAGCCGCGATCGTACCTGCGGATGGCCCTCGACGCATCGCGGTCATGACAGTACCGCGCTGACATCTCGATCCTTGCACCGCCGATGATCCGAGCGATAATGGCGGGGACCCGTCGCACACGGTCGTCTCCACCCACACCCCGAGGATTCATCCGATGGCTCTGAAACGCGCGTCGCTGGCATACGGGATGGCAGTGGTGTCGCTGAGCTACGCTACGGCGCAGGCCGACGACGGCAAGGCTGGGACGCCGCGGAAGAACAAAAGTCCGGCATCGACCGCCGCGCCCGCGGCCAGGGACATGGCTCCGCCGCCGTCGCCGTCGCCGGCCCAGTCCCGGGAGGCCATGACCCAGTCGGTGAAGTTGATCCAGGCGATGGCCGAGGAATCGGTGAGAGCCGAACGACGGCAAGAGCTGTCTGACTTCATGATGCGGTTCACCAGAACGCTGGAGGCCGACACCCTCCGCGCGTCGGGGCGAGCCCAGGCGCGGCTGGGCGATCTGCCAGGCGCCCGCACTTCCTGGCAAACGGCCCTCGACGCGATCGCGGCGGCCCAGTTCGAGGACGTGTCCGAGCGGGTCGACATCATCATCGGGATCGCCGAGGCGCAGGTTGAGGCCGGCGAGCGGGACGAGTCGCGGTTCACGATTCGGCAAGCCCAGCAGCTCGTGCGATCGCTCAACTCGGAGAACAACTTGCCCCCGGGGATGCTTCCTCCGCCCGGGATGGAAATCGGCAGCGACATGAATGTGAAGACATCGGCGTGCCTGCTGCGGATCGCCCGAATCCAGGACCGGGCAGGCGACAGGGCCGGTAGCGGTGAAACCTTCCGGAAGGCCGCCGAGACCGCTGACTCGATCAAGCCTCCTTCGCACCGGATCCATGCCCTGGTTGAACTGGCGAGCGGCGCACCGGCGGACCTGGGCAGCGCGACCTGGGATAAGGCCGTGGCCTTCGCACTCGCGCAGAAAGACGACTACGAGCGTTACCACGGGATCGAGTCGATCATCCGCGGACAGGTCAAGGCCGGCCGGATCGAGCCCGCGATAACGGTGATCGCCGACCGGCTCAGCAACGACCTGAAGACCGACGCTCTCTGGACATTCGCCGACGCCATCGCCTCGGGCGAGATGCCGGTCGCCCCCGCCCTGATGGAGCGACTCGAGCGGTTGGCGGAGCAAGCCGCCTATGACCGTCCCTCCAAGAAGGTGAAGGTTTACCAGCGGATCGCCGAAGCCCGGGCTCGTCTGAAGGACCACGAGGGGGCCTATCACACGATCGGCCTGCTGCACCCCGGCAACGACTTCGACGACTTCCGGGCCAACCACGCCCGCATCCTGGTCATGGCTGCCGTCGCCGAGGCTCAACTGGCCGCGAAGCAGCCGGATGCCGCGAAGGAGACCGCGTACAGCGCGCTCGAGCTAATCGCTCCCCAGGCGGAAGAGGACACGGAGATCTACCTACCGCTAAACCGCTTCGGGTCCATCCTGGCGCGAGCTGGTGAGATCCGCGGCGCGGAGGAGATCCTCGAATCGCTGTCCCGCGGCCGGCTGAAGGTCAACCTCCTCATCGCCATCGCCGACGCCCAGGCCGCGCGGAAGCACGACGCCGAGGCCCGCGCCGCGATCCGACACGCCATCGAGGCCAGTCGCCGTGTGCCCAATGACGAAATCTGGGAACATGACGACAACATGCACAATGGGCGATTTCCGTTCATCAACCAGAATCTCGCGAAGGCCCAGGCCCGGATCGGCGACCTTGACTCCGCTTTGCGAACAATCCAGGAGTTCGGCGATTCGATGCCCGCGATCTTCAGCCGCAAGTTCGCCGTCGAAGAGATTGTTCAACTCCGGCTCGCGGCCAACGACATCGCTGGGGCACGCCGGACGCTCGACCTGTTGCCGCCCAGGCTCACGATGTTCCTCGACGACCGCGCCAACCTTCAGGAGCGAATCGCCCGCGAGCAGGCCCGGCAATCCAGCCCGCTGGCCGTTTTGGAACTGGC
>JAKAUH010001166.1 GCA_021818605.1 Planctomycetota bacterium | reverse complement strand
GTCCGCCGGTTCGGCAAGACCAGGCGGATCATCAGCTACCACAACATGAAGACCACGCCGGTCGACCTCCGCGACATCGCCGAGAAGTGCGAGGAGATGGACCCGGACATCGTGAAGATCGCCACCTCGACCGAGTCCCTGGCCGACGCGTCGAGAGTGCTGTACCTGGGCACGCAGGCGAAGGCCCCCACGATCACCATTGCCATGGGCGAGATCGGCGTGTTCACCCGGATTCTGGGCGCCAAATACGGGGCACCCTTCACCTACGCCGGCTTCAACCCCGAGCGGGTCTTCGCCGCCGGCATGCAGCCTTTCGAGGTGCTGAGGGACGACCTGGATTACAACCGGATCAACGCCCAGACCGAGATCTACGGCGTGCTCGGCGACCCGATCGAGCAGAGCCTCAGCCCGACCATCCACAACGCGGCGTTCCGCCACCTGGGGCTCAACAAGGTCCTGGTACCGTTCCTGGTGCCCGAGGGGCAACTCCCGGCGTTCTTCCAGGAACTGGCGTGGCTGGACATCAAGGGATGCAGCGTGACGATCCCGCACAAGGAGGCGCTCGTGCCGCTGCTCCAGCAAAAGGAAGGGGCCGTCGAGCGCACCGGAACCTGCAACACCGTGATCCTCCAGGAGGAAGGCCGGCGGGTCGGCTATAACACCGACTATCGCGCGGCGATGGACTCGCTCGAGGATGCCATGGGCGGGCGGGCGAGTGAGGAGGAGTCGAGCCCGGTGTTCGAGAAGCACGTGATGGTACTAGGCGCGGGCGGCGTGGCGCGGTCGATCGCCTTCGGCGTGGCGCGGCGCGGGGCGAACGTCACGATTACCAACAGGCACGACGACCGCGCCACCCGTCTGGCCGAGGAGGTCGGCTGCCGGGCGATCACCTGGTCGGCGCGGTCGAGCACCCCGGCCGACATCGTCATCAACTGCACGCCGGTCGGGATGCACCCGAACGTCGACGACACACCGATGCCGCCGGGCGCCTTCAACCGGCCCAACATGGTCGTGTTCGACACCATCTACCACCCCGAGAACACCATGCTGCTGAAGCTGGCGCGCGAGCGCGGCTGCAAGGGTGTCGCAGGTGTGGAGATGTTCCTCCGCCAGGCGGCCTTGCAGTTCAAGCTGTATACGGGGCAGGAGGCACCGATCGACGTGATGCGCGAGGCGCTCCGCCGCCGGCTCTCGCCCCTGCGTCACGCATGACGGCCGGATCGATGCCAATCGCCGATCCCCCCGACGGCGCCCGGCCGCGCCGGGGCCGCGGACTGGTGCTGATCGGCGGACGCGGCACGGGCAAGTCAACCGTCGGCTGGCTGATCGCCGCGCGCGCCGGCCGGCCGTTCATCGACTCCGACCGCGAGATCGAGGTCCGCAGCGGACGCTCGATCCGCGCGATCTTCGACGAGTTGGGCGAGCCAGCCTTCCGCGACTGGGAGGAAAGCACCCTCGCCCGGCTCGCGGCCGAGGCGCCGGAGGCCGTGCTGGCCACCGGCGGAGGCGCGATCCTGCGCGAGGCGAACCGGAACGTCCTCCGCGGCTTCGGGCTCGTTGCCTGGCTGACTGCCAATCCCGCCGAGATGGGCCGCCGGCTGCAAGCCCATCGGTCGGGCCTGGCCGAGCGGCCGGCCCTGACGCCAGCCGGGACGCTCGATGAGATCGTCGCCGTGCTGGCGGCGCGCCAGCCGCTGTACGCGAGCCTGGCCGATGTCACGATCGCCACGGACGGGCTGACGCCGACCGAGGTGGCCGAGACCCTGCTGGCGCTCTGGCCCGGGGAGTCGCCGCCATGTTGAGCGTCTGGCCGGTCCTGGCCTCGCTGGCGATCGGGTTCTTCCTGATCGGCACGGTCGTCGGCAGCTTTCTGAACGTCTGCATCTACCGGATCCCGTGGGAGAAGAGCGTCGTCTGGCCGGGCTCGCACTGTCCGCGCTGCTGGTCGGCCATCGAGCCGCGCGACAATATCCCGATCCTGAGCTGGCTGGCGCTCCGGGGCGAATGTCGGCGGTGCGGATCGTCGATCTCGATCCGCTATCCCCTGGTCGAAGCGCTCGTCGGTTTGCTCTACCTGGGCGTGTTCCTGCTCGACGTCGCCACGACTCCGCGCGGTCCGTGGGGACAGTTCACGACGACCCAGTTCGCCGCGGCCATTTATCACGCGATCTTTTTGTCGCTGCTGGTGGCCGCGACGTTCATCGACTTCGACCTGATGATGATCCCCGACCAGATCACCGTGACCGGCATGGTCATCGGCCTGGCGATGGGGACAGCCTGGCCGGGAATCCGGCCGGCGCCGGCGAGCGCCACCACGCACCTCGGCGGGTTCCTGACCGGTCTGGGGGGCCTGATCGTCGGCGCGGGGCTGACGCAGTCGATCCGCGCGGCGGCCGGCTTCGTGTTCCGCCGCGAGGCGATGGGACTCGGCGATGTGACTCTGCTGGGGATGATCGGCGCCTTCATGGGCTGGCAGGCGGCTGTACTCACCTTCTTCCTCGCAGCGTTCGTCGGGCTGGTGCCCGCGGCATGGAAGTTGTTGAATTACCTGAGAAAATGGATCGGCGGCGGCCAATTATCGAGTTCCGATCGCGAAATCCCTTATGGACCCTACCTCAGCATGGCGGCGGCCATCCTGCTCTTCTCCTGGCCCTACGTCTGGAAAGGCTGGGCCGAAGGGCTCTTCCGGACATTGCGTGTGTTATTCTGGTGGGTACTGGGGGTGGAGAACATCCGGGAATAATCCGCAACGCGGGCGACGCGGCCCGCCGCCGGCGACCTCGCGGACGGCATCTCGTTCGTCAAGGTCCGGTCCTGGCCCACGCGGAAAACGTCCGGCTCGACGCCCCGCCCCCCGGTCGGAGGGAACCCATGGCTTACCAGTACAAGCGGCGCAGGCCTTCGATCATCCGGAACTTCTGGGTCTATCGCCGGCTGGTCGGCACGGCGGTCCTGCTCGGGCTGATGCTCTGGTTCATCTGGGCCAATGACGCGAAGGTGACCGTGGCCTTCCCGTTCGGCCTGGGCAGTCTGACCAGCACGACCGGCATCGTCATCCTCCTGAGCGCCACGGTCGGATCCGTCGTGACCATCCTGGCCACCACGGTCGTCTTCGCGCTGCGGCGGCTCCGCAACACCCCGGCGCCGCAGGATCCGCCCAATCCCTCCGAACCGCCCCCGGACCTCCCTCCGCCCGGCTACGCGGCGAAAACCACCGAGGGCTTTCCGAATGCTCACTGGTCAAATTGACGATAAAAGATGACGAGAAATCGTCTCTCCGGAACGGAACGGCGAGCCGCTCCCCGCGAGGGTGATGCGGCCTCCAGCACCCGGATCCTGCCGGGCCGATCCGACACCCCGCCTCGCCGGAAGGCTCGCCCTTCCGCAGCGAGCGGCCTGTCTCGCCGGTCACTCGGTTCGCCGCGCGAACTTTCGTCAATGCGATCGGGGCCCAAACGTGTCGCCTGGAACCTTGCCGCCATCAGCCTGTGATTCGTCCCGGGCGGCCGCCTTGACCGCGGTCGGCCCTCGGCCCGCCAGCCCGGGTCGCGCGACCTCGCCGCTCAGCGTTGAGGCGTGTTCACGACGACGACGGCTCGCCGCGATGGCCGTAATCGCCGGCGCGGGGCTGATGGCGTCGGCCGGCTGCTCGGGACAATCGTCATTCCTCGCCGGCCCGACGCGGGGCCAGATGAAGGCGAGCCTCGCCCACCTCGAGTACGAGAATTCCCAGATCAAGCGAGACCTGGCGAAGCTCCGCCGCGAGAACCGCGAGATGGAGGATCGCCTCGTCCAGCAGGAGCAGGACAACGGTGAGCTGACGGCGCGGCTGGATGACGCCAGGAACCTGCTCCGCGACCGTGGGCTGGAACCCTCCGACCGCGCCATGGCCGAACGCGAGCCTTCCTCCGACGAGACGAGCCGGCCCAGGACAATTCCCGCGGGCCGGTCGAGCCGCAAGGGACGCCGGCAGCCGTTCGCTCGGATCCCAGGCCAGTTCGCCCCGGCTCCCGCGGATCGGGAACCGGCCGATGACGAACAGTCGCTCGGACCGCCACAGCCGGCCTCGAACCCGGACGACCCGGCCGACTCGTCGCGACTGCACTTCGACGACCAGGCCGAGGCGCACACATCGTACAACGCCCCGCTGCGCTGGAGCCCCGTCGCCGTCAGCCCGGGCAGCACGTCGTCGCGGGTGCGCTGAGGGTCATCAAGCCGCATCCGGTCCGGCCGGGGCGGCCTGGCGGACCTTCCGGGGAAAGACGACCGTGACGTTCGTCCCCCGGCCTTCGACCGAGACCAGGGCGATCTCGCCGCCGAGCTGCGCGACCAGTTCGCGGCAGATGGCCAGTCCCAGGCCGTTCCCTTCCACGGCCGAATGCTCGTCCCGGTCCAGGCGGTAGAACGGCTGAAACACCAGGTCGACGGCCTCGGGCGGAATGCCAGGCCCGGAATCGGCGACCGTGACCAGCCAGGAATCGGCCGTCACCTTACCAGTCACGCGAACCTGGCCTCCTACTGGCGTATACTTCAGCGCGTTGGAAACCAGGTTGCCGAGGACCTGCTGACAGCGTGATGCATCCGTGACCACGGGCGCTTCCGATGAATCCAGGCTGATCTCCCAGCGAATATGCCGGGTCGCCGCCGCCGCGGCGAAGTGGCGGGAGATCTCATGCAACAGCGCGCCGACCGTGAATGTCCCCAGGCAGAGGGGGCGGGAACCCTGGACGATCCCCGCATAATCGAGATAGCTGCGGGTGAGCTGCAACATGTCGTCGCAGAGCGTCACCATCGTGAGGAGATGGCTGCGCTGATCGGGAGTGAACGCAGCCGCCGGCTCGCCCAGCAGCAGATCAAACCCGGCCTTCAGCGAAGTCAGGGGCCGGCAGAGTTCATGGCTGAGACTGGAGAACACCCAGCGCAGCTCGCCCCTGTCGATCAGGGAATCCGTAGGGTCGCGGCCCTGCGTGGAGCGGAACACGTTCGTCGGGACATCCATGGCCTGAGCTTCCCTGTTGCGCCTCGGCATTTTGGGTAAACGAGGTTTCCCCTCATCGAGGTGGTTACGATCCTTCGTAGCGAGCCGGTCGAGCCGGGATTCCTGGAGTCTGAGAACCCGCTGTCATGAGACGACAATCTGATTGGCCAGGAGGGGGTGTCCATCGGTGAGGTCAAGGACCGCCTGGTGAGCCACTTGCTTGGCGTGATAGGTCCGCGACCGGCCCTGGAGAATGATCTGGTCGTCCGAATAGACGACGTGCAGGTCGCGGATGCGGCCGCTGGCAACACGATTGATATGCCCCTCGATGAACTGGGCAAGCTCCTTGTGGCTCTTACCCAGGCCGAACCGCCGGAGTTCGGTCCGCGACTCATACAGCGGCATGCCAGGCTCCCACATCGTAAGCTTCGCGATTGAGGCGACGCCCGCGGAAGAGGACGGTGCCGACCGAGAGATCGCGTGGGAGTCTCGGGTCAGTGGACGCCCGAGATTTGGGGAATGGGCCGGGTATCGCCACTGCTGAAGTCGATGCCAGGCCCACACCATCCGTGATCCCAACCGGCGGACACGTACCACTACAAATATAGTAGCAGGGCCGGGGAAGGAGTGGTGAAAACTCCACAGGTTCCTTCCGAATATCGAACAGGATAACCACCGATTCAACGAGCGTCAAACAAAATCCGCGGGTTGTGAGCGATTCGAATTTGATCTCCGGCTCGGTGCGATTGACGGAGTGCGATTACTCGCCGTGTGACATCTCGGTATGGCGACGGAGCGGGCGGAGGCCCGTGGTGCCGCTGCTGCCGCCCTGGTTCGGGGCCTCGAGCAGCTCGTCGGTCTGGATGATCGACTCGGCGAGCTTGGCCATGGGGATGCGGCGATCCTGGCTCTGGCGCTGGAGCAGGCGGAAGGCCTCGCTCTCGTTGAGGTGCCGCCGGGACATCAGGATGCCCTTGGCCCGCTCGATCAGCTTGCGTTCCCGCAAGGTCGACTTCAGCTCATCCACGTCGTCCTGCAGCGCCTTGAGCTCGCGGGCGCGGGCCACGGCCACCTGGAGAGCGGCGTGGAGGCTCGGGTTGGTCGCCGGCTTGAGGAGGTACGAGATCACCCCGTCCTCCACCGCCTGATCGATCAGATTGGGGTGGCCGTGCGCCGTCAGGATGATGACGGGCGTCCCGGGATCCACCGCGATCTGCCGCGCCGCCGAGAGGCCGTCGAGCCCGGGCATCTCAATGTCGAGGAAGATGGCATCCGGCAGCGTCCGCCGGCACATCTCGATGGCGCGCTGCCCGTCGTTGACGACGGACACCACGTCGTAGCCCAGGGATTCGAGCTGGTTCTGCAGTCCGACCGCGACTGGTTTCTCATCGTCCGCGATCACAATACGATAAGGCCGAGTCATCGCCGTATTCCTCTCATAACACGATCAGAGTGGGGAGGACCGATGTAACAGCAAATCCCATTCCCAATTTGCGAAAAGCCGGATCTCCGCGTCCGCTTCCAGCAGTGTGCCTGGGGATTCCGGGTTTCGGCCGGCTGTCCGAGATCTCTTGACGCCATGGCTGGGCCTGGCACAATGCCGGCGGTTGGACCCTGCGGTCCCGTTCTTCGGCGTCGCGCCGCTTGCTTGCCGTTCGTGGAGGATCCTCGGAAGCGTGACCCATCATTCGTGGACGGTCTGGACGTTCGATGACCTGGCGGTGGGCGACGAGTGGGAGACCCCGCGCCGCACGCTCACCCAGGCGGAGATCGTGCTGTTCGCGGGACTCTCGGGCGATTTCAACCCGATTCACGTCGATCATCACGCGGCGCAGCGCGGTCCGTTCGGCCGGCCCGTCGCTCACGGACTCCTGGGACTGGCAATCGCTTCGGGGCTCTTCAGCCAGGCGCCTCGCGTCGATACCCTGGCCTTCCTCGCCATCCTGGAGTGGAGATTCCACCAGCCTCTTTTCCCTGGCGATACCATTCATGGTGTTTCGCGTGTGGAGGCGCTCGAGACCAGCGGCGGCGGACGCCGCGGCATCGTGACCTGGCATCGGAATGTCTTCAACCAGGACGACCGGCTCGTCCAGGAAGGTCGCACGCAAACGCTGGTCCGGGCCAGGCCCAAATCGAAGCCCTCGCGGGACACGATCGTCGGCGATCCCACTCCTCAGTGATGTTGATGTCGTCACCCGGCCTTCATCGACGGCTCTTGAAACATTCTAGCAGCCCGGATCCTCCGCGACGATCCCAATCCCGGTGTTTCGTCGAATTTCTTCGGCCCGGCGAGCCGGGGCGGAAGCCAGCGGGCCGGGCGATTGACTCGGTCGCAGCCGGGCGTTCATGATGTTAGGGCCGTTCCCCGAGGCGTGCGCGGGGCGGGCCCCGGCCGTCGGCCACGCCGGGCCGGGGGTTGCTGTCGGCACGGGCGGGTCCAGGGACAGGTGGAAGCGATGTCCGAAGCATCAAAACGCTCGGTGGCTCTGGTGACGGGGGCCGCGCAGGGGATCGGGCTGGGGATCGCGCGGGTGCTGGCAGCGGCCTCGTACAGGGTCGTTCTGGCCGATGTCGACCGCCAGTTGGTCGAGGAATCCGCCGGTGTCCTGGCCGCGGAGGGCCGCACGGCCGTCGGAGAGCACCTGGACGTCACCCGCGCCGAGGACTGGGCCCGCGCCGTCGAGCGGACGCGCGACCGCTTCGGGGACCTCGACGTCCTGGTCAACTGCGCGGGGATCAGCCCTCGCGGGTCGATCGAGTCGACCGACGAGGCGCTTTGGGACCGGACCCTGGCGATCAACCTCAAGGGTGCGTGGCTGGGGATCAAGGCCGCGCTGCCGCAATTACTCGCCCGGCGGGGGACGATCATCAACATCGGCTCGGTGCGCGCCACTCGGCCGATCCCGGGGTTGTTCTCGTACGTGGTTAGCAAGGCCGGGCTGTGGGGCCTGACCCAGCAGGTCGCCGTGGAATGCCTCAACGACGGCGTGACCTGCAACATGGTCGCCCCTGGCTGGGTCGACACCCCGGGCGAGCGGCTGATCCAGGCCCGCCACGGGCGGCCCGACTTCCCGGCGGGGCTCCGCAACCTCACCACACCCGACGAGATCGGCGCGGCGTGTGTCTACCTGGCGTCCGAGCCGTCGCGGAAGATCAGCGGGGTGATCCTGTACCTCGACTCGGGCCTGCACGTCGCTGACGACGCCGGCATGGTGCACCTGCCCGGCCGCGATCGGAATCCGTACGAGCAGCGGCTCTGACAAACCGAGTGCGCACCGTCCATGCGATGAGATCAGCGCCGACCGTCTCCTTCCGGCGGGTCCCTTCATCCACCCTTCGAGCATCTTCTCCGCGCGAGGACCGCTGACGAAGCAACCTCCCGAGTTCCGAAACGCGGGCTCATCCGCCTCCCGATCCGCTCGCCCGGCGACCAGCCGTGCCCGGTACGCCTCGACCCGCATCGCGCCGCCGATCGCGGGGTATTGCCCACGATCGACACGACCGGCCCACTCGAGATGTGCGCTCAACTCGGCCGGTTCGGCCCAGGCGTGCGGTTCGGCCCAGGCGGCCGCGCCACACCGTGGCAGCGCTCGACCTTTGGCTTCCTGCGCAGCTGGGCGGCCGGATTCCAGTACACGGTGATGCCCAGGCCGATCAACCAAGGCGCGAGTTCAGGAGACAGGTCACGCGGCGATCCCCAGGGACCTGGTGGCCATGCACAGTGCGTCAAGCAAGGCGATGGTGGCCGCCGTCCCTTCGTCCCCGCGTCGCGGCGAAAGGTGCCCGAAGGGCGGATGAGGGGTCTTTCCTCCGGAGCCTGCGCGCCATCCAACCGATCGGCGTTCTAACAAAACCTCTCACTAAAAAAGACTACAGCCAGGATACCGGCAGCCTGACCCGTCGCGCCGAGATCCGCGGCCGCTTGCACCCGGAATCCGGAGTCAATTTCGTCAGCGTCCCTGAGCCTGGCGCGGACTCGACCCGATCCGATCCGACCCGACCGACTTCCGATCCGGGCTTGATCCCGTCCGGCCGTCGTGGGCTGCGTTCCTCCCGGCCCATCCTCCGACCCAGTTCCCGTGCGACAGACTCCATTAAAGCGCCGGACGGTTGGATGGCTCACGGGCGAGGGAAGCCGGCCCACCGATCGGGAATCGGCCCGCTGTCCTCCACCGGACTCGGATCGGATCGGATCGGATCGGACCGGACCGGACCGGTCCGATGGGGGACACGGTGCCCGATCGGTCAGCCATGCAAACGTTCGGCGCTCGAGCCGGGAGAACGGTACGGCTACCCGGGTTGTGTGAGGTTCTGAGCACCGGATGTCGGACGGCGGTCGGACGAGGCGGAGGCGCGGACGGTCTTCCGGGAAAATGGGCGGCTTGGCCGGTCGGGAGACAGGAGTCTAACGCATGTGAATACTCGGCGTCCAACCTTTCCTGCGTCGGGGTCAAACTCAAACTCAAACCTTACTGTGCGTGACATCCTTGCCCGACGCGGGACCGGACGGACTGGGCGGATTCCGCACCCGCGTCGAGCGGGGAAGCCGGCCCGATCGCCGACTCTTCTGGCGAGATTCCTCGAGCGCCTCTGTACGACTCACATCGAGAACTTTGTACGACGTGCAAGATTGTCAAGCTGGGCCAGGGTCCCGATCAGCAAGCTGTCACCTGACGTCCCGATCTCAACTGACCACTGACCGCTGACCACTGACCACTGACCACTGACCACTGACCGCTGACCACTGACCACTGCGGCCGAAGGCTGCGTTGTGGACCTTGAATGCTCGGTCGCTCGTCAAGCGCTTCCTCGACCGGCGAGAGGGCTGGCCATCCGGCCGTCCGCTGGCGCTTGATAGAAGGGAAAGGACCGAGATGACGGGATTCCAGGCGGACGAGACGAGACGAGACATCATGAGACGAGCCAGCGCTTCAAAACCCCGGCGGGCCGCCGGAAAGCGGACATGGATCGCCGGGACCGGGTTGGCGATCGCCGCGATCGTCGGCGAGACGCCCCGGGTCTTCGCACAGGCCGGATCGAACGAAACCTCGTTGCCCCCGACGAGGTCGGCCAGACCCGCAGCAACCCCGCCCCGCACCGCGGCCGAGTATCAGGCCCGGGCCAGGAAGCGGCTGGAGCGGAAGGACTACAAGCTGGCGATCGAGGACCTCGACAGGGCGATCGCGCTGGAGCCGCGCCTGGCGGCGCTTTACGTCGCGCGGGCGGAGGTCCATGCGGCCCAGTTTCACTCCGACCTCGAGATCGACGACCTGACGACGGCGATCCAGCTCGACCCGGCGAACCCGGAGTACCGGCTGGCGCGGGGCCTGTCGTGGTCGATGCAGGGCCGGCATCGCCTGGCGATGGCGGACTACAACGCGGCGATCGCGCTGCGGCCGGCTGACCCGCGGCTCTATGTCGCCCGGGGCAACGAGTGGAAGAAGGACCTCCAGCTCGACAACGCCCTGGTGGACTACAACACGGCGATCCGGCTGAACCCGCGCTATGTGCCCGCGTACATCAGCCACGCGCTCATCAGCCGCCAGCGCCGGGATTTCGTCCGCGCGGCCGCCGAGCTCACGGCCCTGGTGGCGATGGCTCCCGACAACGCCGAGGTGCACCGCCTGCTCGCCCGGATCCTGGCGACCTGCAACAACGAATCGGTCCGGGACGGCCGCCGCGCCGTGCGCGAGGCGACGATGGCCTGCCAGCTCACGAAATGGGGTGATCCCGACTGTATCGATACCCTGGCCGCCGCCTACGCCGAGTCGGGCGACTATGACTCGGCCGTGAAGTGGCAGAGGAAGGCGATCGAGCTGCTGCGGAAGGATGTTCCCTCGACCCTGAAGCGCGCGATGAACTACGGCGGCCGCCGCGGGGTCGGATTCGAGGACCGGCTGGCGTTCTACAAGGGGAAGAAGCCGACGCGGGAGTGAGCAGGGCTTACGCGTGCTCCACCGGACTCAGCTGATCCGATACAGAGTTTTGAACCACTCAACGAACACGGCGGCTGTTGGCGAATCATGCCGGAAGTACTTCGCCTTCACGGCCAGTCCATACGGCAGGCCAGGCTCTTTCTGCCATGCCAGCCAAGCATGAATAATCGCTTTGATCTTGTCGATCTCGGAAAACGCTGCACCTTTCTCCTTGGCAAGCTGAGTCGAGGCTTCAGCATGAACAATCAAGGGATCGTGTTCTTCAATCAGTGTCTTTAAAAAATCTTCAAGTTTCCCGTCTCGCACATTGTCTGGCATTAGCCAGACGCCGACTCTGGCCTTGAATTGAGCAGATTCACCGATGAACCCATTTGCAGGCGGGCTATCCGGGAGGTCGCCTACACCTACATTCTTGAGTCTCTGAGAGACACTTTGCCAACGGTTGGCAAGGGGTTGGTCAGCGTCGAGAAGAAATCCGACGATCCGGTTCGTGCTCGTCTTAACCGTGGTTTCGATCCCATCCAGTAATTTTTCTACACTTCTTAATTGCACGAATCTCGGAAGGTGCGAAGGCGAATCCTCGAACTTGTCAGGATGGTAATCGACCCCGTTCCTCCTCAACAGATGCACCAGCGAGTTCTGATCGTCAGTGCCTTCCACGTGAAGTCGCGAACGTTCTAACGTTTCCGCCATTACCGCACCTCAATATCCTGCTCGACAGAAATCTTGATCTGTTCCGCATCAAGGGCTATAGCTGAAGACAGATCCGGCTCGATCTTCTGGAGCGAAACCTCCGCGCCGAGATCCGGATGATTTCTGCACAGCCAATCCAGTCCACGCACGCAATCAAAGCTGTGCGTCGTGGCGAACACCTGGATGTTGTACCGTTGCGCCGTTTGTGCTACCAGTCGCCACATGTCGCCCATGATCGAATAATGTAGACCGGTATCGATCTCATCAACGAGAAGAATTCCGTTCTGCGTTTTGATCAGCGACAATGCCAAAGCCAATAGCCGACGCATACCTTCCCCATAGCTTCCGAGCGGCAAACGTCGCTGCGTGCCGTCAAATCCTAGCAGAATGCCGCCACGCGATTCGTATCGATATGACCTGTCTCCAGAGAGGAATACGATGCTGTTAAGTTTGTCGTCGAGAATCTTCATCGCCGCAACTACATCCTGCTCTTTGCTTTCTGTGGCCACTTTGTCCCACATCTCGGCCATTGAGAGGCGTTCGAGCGAATCATGAGAAACAAACTGAATAGAAATATCATCACCCGATCTGAACAAACGGTAGAAACAAACCCGCTGGTCAAGAGACAAAGCACCGTCTTCCGTAATAGGGAGTGCAGGACCTGTCCTTGTGCCCGGTTGGCCCGCAAGCCCAGTCTTGATCGACAGGCCCAGAACCGCGCGCGAAATGCCCTCGTCAAATAGCAACTTCTGCGTTTCCTCGCCTACATCTTCCAGGCTAACCGCGCTAACCTCTAACTGACCAAGACTATTATCAGATGATACGACAAATTGAGAGCGCTCTCCAAAGCGATGTCCGTGGAAGAAATGCGACAAGTCCACGTAATATGGAACCCGGCGTGATTCCCGTTCCTCCATTTCGTATATGAGTTCGCCACGCTGGCGTGCAATTCGCGAAAGCACCCGAGGATCACCGGACGCCGCAAGTAGATTCACTGCTTCGAGTATGGATGTTTTTCCAGAGTTGTTTTTCCCGACCAACAAGTTGATTCGACTCAGGTCGGACAACCTGTAGTCTCTAAATCCTCTGTAGTTTTGCAGATGAATGGAACCCAGCATGCCACACGTAATCCCCTCACCCGTTTGCAATTCCGTGGACGAAGTTTCAGCCATCGGTTCTCCATTCTACCAACTTCATGGCAGATCAGGAGGGCGAGTTTCTAGAAATAGGAGCGAGGCTGGGGAGCGGAAATATTATTGGATGGTGGCCTGCTCGCAATGTTGACAGGTGGGCTTTCCGGGATGACCCCGTCTCCGTTCCAGACTCCCTCTTCAGGAGGTCCGGCGCCGCGGCGACTGCGGCCGTCAGATGGTCGACCGCGGCCCGGGCAGCCCGGTACTCGCCCCAGACCTCGGTGATGTGCTGGTGCCAGTCAAACCGACGCTATGGCATGTTCGGCAATCGAGTCGAGGACCTGATTGATCGTCTCGGCCGAGAGAGGGAATGTCTCTGGATCGATGGTGGAGGGATTCGCAATCGGGTCGGGCGGGAACGCATAGTGGATCACCCACTGGCCGCCCTCGAAGTAGACGCTCGCCGTGGGGTCGTACGTCGGCATCAGGTAGAGGTCAGCGGCCCCCTCGGCCCCCGGCACGTCGTAGCCGATCGGGTCCAGGAGCAGGCTGGTCGGGCCCTTCTGGAGGTACAGGGCGGGGACCTCGTAGACCTGGCGGGTGTCGTCCCAGAGCCTCTTGGGGTAGCGTCGCGTGATCCACTCGTGTGGATCGACGTCGCGCTCGAAACGGGCAACGAGCTCCTCGACTCGCTGCCGGAATTCCTCGCGTTTTTCAAGCATGGCTTATCC
>JAKAUH010000257.1 GCA_021818605.1 Planctomycetota bacterium | reverse complement strand
TCGGATCGCTGGTCATTCTATTTACAAAAATACCCCAGGTCCCGGCCGCCGTAAATCGTGAGGGAGGCAAGAATCTGGGACCGGATGGTTGCCTTCTCTCGTCGCGGCCGCCCTCATCATCGTGCTGGAAGCGATGGGCAGGCGGAACGTCCCGATGGCCGTATCTAACTTGACCATCTTGTCCAGATCAGGTTGATGCAAGGAAACATTCAAAAAAAATCCATCGAATTCAGGCTACAACGGCAGGTCTCGCCGTTATACTTAGTAGAGACGGTGAAAGGAACGAAGGGTGACCTTCGAGCCAGACACCCAGCATTCTCCCTCCCTCATTGTTGTGAGCGACGGCCTCTCCCCGGTCCTCTGAGTAGCCGAGTCCCGGGGTAGCGACCTCTCCAACCCGGCCCTCAACACAAACGGGCTCTCCCACTGAGCCCGGAACCCTTCTTGTTATTTGGGCGATGGACGCCCGAGGAGAATTGGAATGTCGTATCATTTGCATCGCACCCGCCAGTGGACGGCGTGGTTCCTGGGCGCCCTGGTGCTCTCGCCGTTTGCCCTCACATTCTCGTTCGGCTCGCCGAAGATTCCGCAGCGTCTGTCGCCGGTGACGGGCCGGGTGACTTTCGCTGGCGCCCCGGTGCACGACATGACGCTGTGCCTGGATCAGGGCGGCCATCACGCGGCGTTCGGCCTGCTTCAGGCGGACGGGTCGTTCCAGCTCAGTAGCATGATCTGGGCCGACTGGGGCACGCTGCCGGGCCGCTATCGCGCCCACCTGTACACCTATGACAGCGGCCCGGCGCTGCCGGCCAGGTTTCATAGCTCTGACACGTCGGGCATCGAGATCGAGATTGCCCCAGGCTATTTTTGTAAATAGATCGACCTCCGCTGATTCACGGTCGCCGATTCCTCTCCTCGGCTTCTTCTTCACCACTCCTCTCCTCTCGCTCACGAGGGGCGGGAATTCTCTCCTCGAGCCCCGAGCAGGCCGCATCGGCGGCGGGAAAGGTCGTCAGGCAGGTCGCGATCTTCCGCCCGAGTTCCTGGCCTTCCAGGCAGTAAAGCCAGCCCAGACGCCCAGACCCAGACAGACCTGCGCGTTCTAATCCGGATTGACCGTTTGCTGGACCTGGGCTAGATTGCCGCTCGATCCGGCGCGAAGACATCATTCCGCGCGACGGCTCGGGATCGCTTCGACGGATGCAATCGAGTGCGACGGTCGGGCCGATCCGTGGAAGTTCCGATGCGACGGGATGGGGACAGACGCCTCGAGGACTCGGAGCCAGTCCCTGTTTTCCGCCGCTGGGCTTCATGCGACTGTCAAGCGCTCGATCATCCCGGTGCTGAGGCGTCGACCTCCTCTCCTTCAGGGAAGAGAGAAAGAGAGGTTGTCCGTGCAAATCCATTCCCATCGCCAACCCCTGCCCCACCGCGCGCTGATCCTGATCCCGGGGACGGTGAACTACTTCTATAACCAGAGCGGCCGACGGGTGGGTGAGGCGCTCGAGTCGCTGGGGTTTGCCGTCGAGGTGACGACCCTCGGAGACTGCTTGCCCGGCGAGCGCGAGGTCTGCATCCTGTCGAACGTTTCCGAGATCTTGCACGCGCACGGACACGAAGAGGACGGCCTGGCACGGATCCAGAAGATCGGCGAGGGATGCCGCGTCGTGTTCAGCCTGGGGATCGATTGTGTCTCGACCCAGTGGTATCAGCGGATCCGCGACTTCAGCGCCCGGGCCGGGGTGGGGACCATTCTGGATCTGGGGCTGTTCGATCAGTCGCCGTTCCTGCCGATCGAGCAGCGGGCGAGCTACGGGTTGGTTTTCGCAGGGCTCACGCCGTCCGAAGAGCGAATGCTGGACGCGATGGGCGAGGACGACGCGGGGCGGACGATCCCCTGGGCGTTCGTGGGGTCGAGCACGCCCACGCGGGTTGCGCTGGTGGATCATCTGGTCCAGCGGGTGGATCCCCGGGGTTTTGTCTACATGCCCCCGCCGGCCCCGTATCTCGAGCAGGGCTCGCCGCATCTCAATCAGGAACAGTTCGAACGGGTGCTGGCCCGGACGCGGTATCAGGTCTGGTGCTCGGGGCACTCGTACTTCTACATGGAGCCCGAGCGGTTCCGGGCGTCGCTGCTGACCGGCGGAGTGCCGGTTAAGATCCTGGATCGCGGGCTGCCGGTGCCCGACTCGGTGCCGCTGGGCTACCTGATGATGGAGGCCCCGGAGGTCGGCGGGCGCCTGACCGAGCGGGTCTTCGCCCGGATTCGCCGGCGGTTCCGCGCCGACTGGCGCGGGTTCCCGACCCTGGCCGACGAGCTGGCCCGGGAGCTGCGCCGGGCCGGGATCGAGTTCGAGGCCGGCCGGCATTCCACCCGGGCGGCCTGAGCGGATCGATCGAGCCGGGCGCCCCGACCGGGCGGGGCGAGCGGGTTTCACGCTGACGGAGGGGACGTGACATGAGCGCCGATGCCAATGAATCCCGGTTGCGATCGATCTTGCCGTTCTTGAGTTGCCCGGACTGCCGCAATCCGCTGGGACTGGCCGGGTCGGCGCTCGCGTGCGGTCGTCCCGCCTTCCTGCCCGACGGCGCCGTCCCGAAGGAGATACCGCACGGGGATATCAGCAACC
>JAKAUH010000551.1 GCA_021818605.1 Planctomycetota bacterium | reverse complement strand
CGCGTGGTCAACGGCATCGGCGAGCCGATCGACGACATGGGCCCGGTCCATACCGAGCACACCCGCGCCCTCGAGTCGCAGGCGCCCGGCATCGCCGATCGGCAGCCGGTCGACGAGCCGTTGCAGACGGGCATCAAGTCGATCGACGCCATGACGCCGGTCGGCCGCGGTCAGCGCGAGCTGATCATCGGGGACCGCAAGACCGGCAAGACCGCGATCGCCATCGACACCATCCTCAACCAGAAGGGGACCGGCGTCATCTGCGTGTACGTGGCCGTCGCGCAGAAGGAGTCGACCACCGCCGCGCTGGTGGACGTGTTCCGTCGCCACGGCGCGATGGATTACACCATCGTCGTCGCCGCTGGCGCCAGCGACCCCGCCTCGATGCAGTACATCGCCCCTTACACCGGCTGCGCGATGGCTGAGTACTTCATGTACGAGCAAGGCAAGCCGACCCTGGTCATCTACGACGACCTTTCGAAGCAGGCCGTCGCCTATCGCGAGGTCTCGCTCTTGCTCCGCCGGCCACCCGGCCGCGAGGCGTTCCCCGGCGACATCTTCTACGCGCACTCCCGCCTGCTGGAGCGCGCGGCCAAGCTGGCAAATCGCTACGTCATCCTCCCCGAGGGCGCCTCGACCGATAACGTCACCGACGAGATGGGCGTCAATGGCAAGATGTACCTCGGCGTGCCAGGCCTCGAGGAGGCCAACCACGCTCTGAAGGAACATTATCCCCAGGGCCACAAGGTCGTGAAGACCACGAAGTCGGGCGGCTCGCTGACGGCTCTGCCGATCATCGAGACGCTCGAGGGCGAGGTCTCGGCCTATATCCCGACCAACGTGATCTCGATCACCGACGGCCAGATCTACCTGGTTCCCGACCTGTTCTTCGCCGGCGTCCGCCCGGCGATCGACGTCGGGATCAGCGTGTCGCGCGTCGGCGGCAAGGCGCAGATCCCGGCCATGAAGAAGGTCGCTGGCGGCCTGCGGCTCGATCTGGCGGCGTTCCGCGAACTCGAGGCGTTCGCCCAGCTCGGCACCGAACTGGACAAGGCCACCCAGCGCCAACTCGATCGCGGCTACCGGATGGTCGAATTGCTCAAGCAGCCGCAGTACCAGCCGCTCTCGGCCACCGACCAGGTCATGAGCCTGTTCGCTGGCATCGAGGGCTTTCTCGACGACATCGAGCGGCGCTCCGTCCAGAAGTTCGAGGCCGATTTCCTCCGCTACATGCACGAGCGCAAGTCGGCCGTCCGCGACGCGCTGGACCGCGAGAAAAAGATGACCTCACAGATCGAGGCCGACCTGCGGGCGGCCGTCACCGAGTTCAAGGCGCAGTGGAAGGCGTAAAAGGAGGGGTTAGGGATCAGGGGTTAGGGGCCAGGAAAACCGGGCCGCCGTTCTTCCCCGGGCCCTGGATCTCAAGGCAGTGGGAACGAGAGACGAGGGCAATGGCGGTACAGCACTACCGGCAGCTTCTTGTCTGGCAGAAGGCGATGGATCTCGCGGTGCTGGCGTACGAGATCACGAAACGTTCTCCAAAATACGAACTGTTCGGACTCACGAGCCAGATTCAGAGGGCGGCCGCGTCGATCCCGGCCAACATCGCTGAGGGACATAGCCGCGCCCATACCAGGGAGTTCTTGAACCACCTGAGCGTGCCGCGCGGCTCCCTCTCAGAATTGGAGACGCATCTGATCCTTAGCCAACGGGTCGGTCGAATCACCGAGGTTGAGTTCGACGAATTCCTCAGACTTTCCCAGGAGGTCGGCCGAATGTTGAGCGGACTTCGGAAATCAGTCGAGTGTCGCCTGTGATTGACTTGTCCAGGATGCCGCGGACCGATGTCCTCAAAGCCCGGCCCTCTCCTGGCGCGGTGGCGGCCAGGTCTTACTAGCCTCTACTCTTCCTCTTGGCGCTGGGTCGGCTCCGGTCTTCCTGGCCCCTAACCCCTAATCCCTAGCCCCTACTCCTATGGCCAAGGCACGAGCAATCATCAAGCGCCGCAAGGCGGTCGAGAACATCCGCAAGATCACGCGGACGATGGAGCTGATCGCCACGAATCGGTTCCGCAAGGCGCTCAACCGCGCCACGGAGGCCGAGGCGTTCACGCGGAAGATCGCCGAGTTGGTGGCCGACCTGGGCGAGACCTCGGGCGAGGTGTCGCATCCGCTTCTGGTCCGCCGCGACCCGGTCCAGAAGTCGCTCCTGCTGGTACTGACCAGCAACCGGGGGCTGGCCGGGGCGTATAACGGCAACGTGCTCCGGATCGCCAACGCCCGGCTGCTCGACGACCAGACCGCCGGCACGGAGACCTCGCTGGAGGTCTCGGGCAAGCGCGGGATCAACTACTTCCGATTCCGTCGGCAGCCGGTCGAGGCGACGTATATCCAGTTCGAGGACCGGCCCGACTACTCCGAGATCGAGGCCCTGGCCGAGCGTTTCATCCGGATGTACATCCACGGGACGATCGACCGATTCGACGTGGCCTACACGCAGTTCATCAGCTCGGCGCGGCAGGTGGCGATGGTCCAGACCCTGCTGCCGATCACGCCGGCCGACATCGCCACGGCCACGCCCTCGGTGCGCCAGGCGAGGCCGACCGCGGCCGAGGCGCAGGCTCAGGCGGCGGCC
>JAKAUH010000699.1 GCA_021818605.1 Planctomycetota bacterium | reverse complement strand
CTCGACTTCTCCGTCCGCGAACCCTCCGACGACGCCCGAGCCGTCGCCGAACTTCTGCGAGCCGAGATCGACGGGCAGCACATCGAAGGATTCCGCTACCGGGTCGAGGATCATCGTGGCCGTGCCGATCGGCGCGGCTTCGACGTGTGCCGAGTTACAAACTCTCGCGGATGACTGCATCTGCGCGTTCACGCCCGAGCCGTTCCGGGCGGTCGGGCTTTGGTACGAGGACTTCACCCAGACCGAGGACGACGAGGTCGCCGAGCTGCTCGCCCGCGCCGGGGACACAGCGAACGACCCGGAGGCGACCCGAGGCCTTCGCCGGGAGCCAGGACCATGAATCGCCCAGAGATTGCGGACGTGATCGAGCGGGAAGTCGCGATCACCGCCGGTGGGCGGACCATCCGGGGGACGCTGAGCCTGCCCCAGGGGGCCGCGGGCGTCGTCGTCTTCGCGCACGGCAGCGGCAGCGGGCGGTATAGCCCGAGGAACCAGTACGTCGCACAGGTTCTCCAGCAGGCCGGGCTCGCCACCCTGCTGCTCGACCTCCTTGAGGAGGACGAGGCGAACGACCGGTCGAAGGTCTTCGACATCGCGCTACTGGCCCATCGCCTCCAGGCCGCGGCGAGCTGGCTGGCCGGCCAGGCCGAGACCGCCGGGCTGCGGCTCGGCTACTTCGGCGCCAGCACCGGCGCCGGCGCGGCGCTCGTGGCGGCCGCCCGGACACCCGAAGCCGTCGGGGCGGTCGTCTCGCGCGGAGGCCGGCCCGACCTGGCCGCCGACGCACTGCCGCTCGTCACAGCGCCGACCCTGCTGATCGTCGGCGGCGACGACGAGATCGTCGTCGAGCTGAACCGCGAGGCATTCATGCGGCTGCAATGCGACCGCCAGCTCGAGATCGTCCCCGGCGCCACGCACCTGTTTCCCGAGCCCGGCGCGCTCGAGGAGGTCGCCCGGCTGGCGAGCGGGTGGTTCCGGCGCTGTCTCACACCCTCCTGACTCGCCTAACACACAGGAACCTCAATACAGTCAAGGCCACACGCTCGCCAGGCCCGCTCGCCCCTGGCCTTACCGCCCCAGACCGGCTATCCTATCTCGATCGCCCCGGGTATCCGGGGCACCGTCGTGCGGGGCCACGACTCTCCCGCCGGCCCCGCGATCCGCGTCACATCAGTCGCTCCATCCAACCCCATCATCACCTCGGGCTCGCGGATTCTCAACCCGCGGGCGACGGGAGAGACCACGGTATGTTTACCATCTATCGCGATTGCGGGCGTGTACCCCTGGGCCACGCCGACTCGATCCTGGGCGTGCTCCGATTCGCCGAGTCGACCGGCGTCGGACGCTACGACGTTGACGAGAACGGGATGCAGGACCGGCACTGGGGCGCGGTGATCCGCAACCAGGACGGATCGTTCATCCTGGTCCCGAATCGCTCGGCGGACTGGATCCAGTCGCTGGACGGAAAGGCCGGGCCGGCGCTGGGCGCCGCGGACCTGGCGGTCTCCCGGTGATCGCCCGACTCGGCCGGCCCGCGGCCATCGATTCCGATCCGATCACTTCCGGCTGGCCCACTTGACGTAATAGAACACGATCGGCTCATCGCCCGTGTTGGTGATCCCGTGCGGGGCGTTGGGGGTGGTGTACATCACCGAGCCGGGACCGATCTTCGTGGTCTTGCCATCGCAGAAGATCTCGCCGTGCCCGCGCTCGATGATCATGACCTCCTCCTCGACATGGGTGTGCGGCGCGTGCGGGGACTTGCCGGGCTGCAGGACGAACCGGCCGGTGACGAATTTCGTGGAAGCCGGCGTGTCGCCGGCCAGGTAGACGCCGTTCTGCCCGACGGCCTGCCCCTTGTCGGAGAAGCCGGCCATCTCGACCTGGTCGAGGTTGATCGTCCGCGGGGAAAGGTCCGCGGCTCGCTCGCGCGCGAATGCCATCTCGCGATACGACCACCCCGCGGCCAGGATCAGAGCCAGACCGGCGAACCCCCAGCGCTTCCAGAGCTGCATCTCGAATCTCCCAGTTGAACCGGTGCGATCACGACCCCGGGCGACGTGCCCGGTGCGGGGCCATTGTATCCGATGAACGGAGTCCGATCGCCGAGGAGGCGACCCGCGTTCAATGCCTGGGCGCCACCTTGCCGACGGGCGGGATCGTCGGCGCGCGATAGGGACGTTGCCGCACCTCGTCGCGAACGGCCTCGGCGAAAAGGAGCTTCCAGTCGAGGCCGGCCCGATCGGCCGCGGTGAGGCGATCGCGGACCTCCTCGAGGTCGACCGGTGTTCGGCCGAGCGCGTCGGCCAGGTCGGAGCGGAATGCCGCCTCGCCGTCGCCGAGCCCGTCGCCGTCCTCCTCCGGCTTCTGCTCGACGTTCTGAGCCTCGAAGACGTGCTCGACCGACGGCTCGAGGAATCGCTGCGCGCCGAGCAGGGCGTGTCCTGTGCCCCGGCGCATGCGCTCGCCGGCGAGGATCTTCCGCCTTTCGGATCGGGAGCGGAAAGCGAACATCGCGAAACCTCCCCGGGGAGACGAGACCGTGCGCCGAGAATCACGATTCTCCCATAAGTCATCCCGGCAAGCCAACGGACGGTCCGGCGGGCCGTCCGGGCGGCGGCGCGAAAGGTGTGGGTTGTGTAAGGACTCGGCTCGACTACACTGGAATGCGAATCCGCGAGGCGGTGGACGCCACCGCCCGGAAGATCTTGGTGGTGGCCGGGAGGACGACGTGCAACTCCAGGAGATGAGCTGGCCGACGGTGGCGTCGGCGTCGAAGGATACCCCGGTCGTCGTCCCCATCGCGGCGGTCGAGCAGCACGGGCTGCACCTGCCGGTCTTCACCGACAGCCTGCTGCTGAGCGAGGTGGCCCGGCGGGCGGCCGAGACGCTGGGCGACCGGGCGATCTGGGCGCCGCTGTTATGGTTAGGGAACTCGCACCATCACCTCGACTTCCCCGGGACGCTCTCGGCCGCGCCTCGGACGTATCTTGACCTCCTGGGCGATTTGATCGACAACCTCGTGACGCACGGCTTCCGCCGGATCGTGCTACTCAACGGGCACGGCGGCAACATCGTGCCGTCGCAGCAGGCCGTGTTCGAGGCGCGGCAGCGCTATCGCGAGCGGGCCGACCTCCTCCTGCTGGCGGCGACGTACTGGCAGGTCGGCCGCGGGCCGAACGCCGAGGAGCCATCGCTGGCGCAGACCGAGATGGGCCATGCCTGCGAGTGGGAGACGTCGATGATCCTGCGGCTGGCGCCCCGGCTGGCGGGCGACCTCGCCGCGCTCGAGCCGGTGCCGCAGGCGGCGTCGTTCGCGCCGGCGTCGCGGGGCTGGATCACTCGCGAGCGGACCGAGCCAGGGCACATCGGCGACCCTCGCCGGGCCACCGCCGAGAAGGGCGAGGCCCTGTTCCGCATCTTCAGCCGCGACGTCGCCACCTTCCTGGAGCGGGTCATCACCTGGGACGGCCGTTCCTGGGAAGGATAACATGGACGCCAACTCCGCGACGAGCGAGACCATCGAACTCCCGGCCGGCTCAACGGCTTCGGTGCGGGCCTGGTCGATCTGCCTGCTGATGCTGCTGGCGACGATGCTAAACTACATGGATCGCCAGGCACTGGCGCAGCAGGCGACCGAAATCGGCCAGGCGCTGGGCTTCCGGAACGAGGACTATGGACGGCTCGAGTCGGGCTTCGGCCTGGCGTTCGCCATCGGCGGAATCGTCACCGGGCTGGTGGTCGACCACCTGAACCCGCGGTGGCTGTACCCGATGGTGCTGTTCGGCTGGTCGGCGGTCGGGTTCGCGACCGGATTCGTGACGAGCTACGACCAGTTGTGGTACTGCCGCGTCCTGCTGGGGTTCTTCGAGGCCGGCCAGTGGCCCTGCGCGCTGGTGACGGCCCAGCGCCTGCTGAGCCGCCGCGACCGCGCGTTGGGAAACAGCCTGATCCAGAGCGGCGCCTCGCTGGGGGCGATCGCGACGCCGATGGCCGTGCTGGCTCTTTCAACAGGGGGAACCGATGACTGGCGGCTGCCGTTCCGCGTGATCGGGGCCGTGGGTGTGATCTGGGTCGCGGCCTGGCTGCTGCTGGTCCGCTCGCGCGACCTGTCGCTCGGCGACGGCCTCGCTGCGCCGGACCTGGCCGAGGAGCCCGTCCCCGCAATCAAGGGCTCGCCGGTCGAGGAGCCCGACACATCAACCCTCGCGATTGAGGGCCTGCCGGACCCCGCGGCCTTCCGGCGTCGCCAGTTCGTCAGGCGCCTCATCGCGCTGGCGATCGTGGTAACCGTGATCAACCTGTGCTTCCATTTCTTCCGCGCCTGGATGCCGAAGATGCTCCGCGAGCAGTACGGCTACGACCAGACGACGGTTCAGCGGTTCTCGATCGCCTATTATCTTGCGACTGACGCCGGGTGCCTGGCCGTGGGCTTCCTGGTGCGATGGCTGGCCGGGCGAGGGCTCGCGGTGCACACGGCGCGGATGACCACATTCGCCGGTTGCTGCGTTCTCACCGCAGCGACCGTGCTGGCCGCCAGCTTGCCGGCATCGTGGGGGTTGCTCGCCATCCTGCTCGTCATTGGGTTTGGCTCGCTGGGGCAGTTCCCCACCTACTACGCATTCACCCAGGAGCTTTCGGCGCGGCGGATGGGCAAGGTCACGGGCCTGCTGAGTTTTGCATTCTGGTTCGTGTACTCGTTGGTGCAGAAGCCGGTGGGATTGTTCATTGACAGCACCGGCAGATTCTCGCAGGTCATGCTGGTGGCCGGGCTGCTACCGGCGATCGGATTGCTGGCCATGCTGGTCCTCTGGGGCGGGAGCAGGCCGAAGAAGTCGACGGGACCACGATCATGAGAAGCATCCGGATCCGGCAGTTTCGATCGCTGATTGCGGCCCTGGTCCTGATCGGCGGCTCAATGAGTGTGAAGGCTCAGGGCCCGGGCGCGCCGCCTCGGCCGCCGCGGGACGAGCAGGCGACCTTCGTGCTGGCCGATCCCGAGCTGACGATCGAGCTGGTCGCCTCGGAGCCCGAGGTGGCCAGCCCGGTGGCGATCGCCTGGGACGAGGAGGGCCGGCTGTTCGTCGCCGAGATGCTCGACTACCCGAGTGCCACGACCTCGGGCCGGATCCGGATGCTCGAGGACCGCGACGGTGACGGGCGTTACGAGCACGCGACTGTATTTGCCGACGGGCTGCCGTTCCCGAACGGCGTCCTGCCGTGCTACGGCGGGCTGCTGGTGACGGCCGCACCCAACATCTGGTTCCTCCGCGACCTCGACGGCGACGGCCGCGCCGAACAGAAGGAAGCCGTGCTAACCGGGTTCGGCGAGGGGAACACGCAGCTTCGGGTCAACGGCCTGACCTGGGGCCTGGACAACTCGATCTACGCGGCGAACGGCCGGAGCGACGGCGAGATCCGGCGGCCCAACGACCCGCCGGGCCGCGCGGTCTCGATCCGCCGCCGCGATTTCCGGTTCACGTTCATGCCGCTGCACGCCATCGGCGACCCCTCGCCGCGCGAGGGGCTGGGCGAGCGCGTCCCCTGGGCGTCGACGACCGAGCCGATCGCCGGCTTCAGCCAGTTCGGCCTGCCGCACGACGACTGGGGCAACCGCTTCCCGTCGTGGAACACGATCCCGATCCGCCACGTCGTGCTCGAGCAGCAGGCGCTCGACCGCAACCCGTACCTGGCCGAGACCTCGTCGGTCGCCTCGATCCTCGACATGAGCGACGGCGGCCGGATCTACCCGATCAGCCCGCCGCAGCCGCGGTTCAATCGCGAATCCGTGGCCTACTTCAACGCCAGTTGCGGGCCGCTGATCGAGCGCGGCGGCCTGCTCCCCGCCCGCGATCACGGCAACGCGTTTGTCTGCGAGCCCCTGGCAAATCTCGTGCATCGCCGCGTCCTCGAGCCGGCCGGCGTGACCTTCGTCGCCCGCCGCGCCGAGGCCGGACGCGAGTTCCTGGCGTCGACCGATCCGGCATTCCGCCCGGTGAACCTCGCCAACGGCCCGGACGGCGCCCTTTATGTCGTGGACATGTACCGCGAGTTGGTCGAGCACCCGCAGTTCGTCCCCGAGTCGGCGCGGACGAGCGTGGATTTCCGCCGCTGGCACGACCGCGGGCGGATCTGGCGGATTCGCCCGCGAGCAGGGTCGCCGTCCAACCGCCGGCCGAATCTCACCAGGGCCGACGATCGCGTGCTCGTGGCGTTGCTGGGCAATCGCAACGCCTGGTGGCGGATGACGGCACAGCGGTTACTGGTCGAGCGTTGCGTGTATCAGAATGTGGCGATCGGTCGGATCGAACCGTCGAGCGTGTCCCTGCTCCTGAAGGTGCTGAGGGAGTCGCCGAATCCGACGGCCCGGCTGCACGCGCTCTGGACGCTCACCGGCCGGGGTGCGGCCGATACCACGATCCTCACCCAGTTGATGCACGACCAAAACCCGCTCCTGCGCGAGCACGCGCTTCGGGTCGCGGCCGAGGTGCAGCCTGGGCGGATCGGTGTCCTGATCCCGACTGAGGCATTGATCCCGCTGGCGGACGACCCGGCGATCCGGGTACGGCTCCTCGTCGCGATCATGCTGGGCGATCGGTGCCTGGCGTCGCCCGAGGCGCTCCGGGCCCTCGCGCGGATTGCCGCGCGGGATGCGGATGACCCCTGGATGCGGCTGGCGATCCTGAGCGGGCTGTCCGAGACCGCGCTCAACTTCATCTCGCTGTGTCAGCCGATTCCGCCGTCGCCCGGCAAATCCGAGTTGCTCTCGCAATCGGCGGCGATCGTCGGGGCGCGGGCCCGCACGCCGGAACTCGCCGCGCTGGTCGGCACGATCGCCGACAACGCGCGCGACCGAGGCGGCGATGCCCTGACGTTGCTCGCCGGCCTGGCCGATGGCCTCGATCGGTCCAGCAGTCCGCTCCGCGCGATCGTCGCCGCTCCCTCGGCCGAGCTGAAACGTCCACTCGAACGGCTTGCTCCGCTCTGGTCGATGGCGAGCAAGACGGCCGCCGCGAGCGGACCCGTGCGTGAGCGGTTGCTGGCTCTCAACGTGCTGGCGCGGGGGCGGCCTGACCTGGCCGAGGGGATCGTGCCGGCCCTGCTGGCGGCTGATCAGCCGACGGAGATCCAGCTCGCCGCCGCGCGGGCCGTGGCGCGGGTCGGCAAGACCGCGCTGGCCGACCAGGCCATCGAGCGCTGGCCTTCACTGGCGCTGGCCACTCGCCGCGAGCTGGTCTCGGCGCTCGCCGGCTCACCCGCGCTGGCAGGTTCGCTGGTAGCGGCGATGGAGAACCAGGACATCGCCCCGCGCGAGCTGGACCCGGCGATCCGCGAGTCCCTGCGACACCTGGCCGATCCCGCGGTTCGATCCCGCGCATCGGCCGTCCTGGCGAAGTTCGCCCCACCCAGCCGCGCCGCCGTGATCGAGCGCTATCAGCCAGCGCTCAAACTGGCCGGCGACGCCGGCCGCGGCCAGGCGGTCTTCGCCCGGAACTGCCAGACGTGCCACCAGCATCGCGGCCAGGGCCACCGAGTTGGGCCCGAGCTATCGGGCGTCGTCGGCCGCGCGCCCGACGCGATCCTCTCGGACATCCTCGACCCCAACCGCAACGTCGAGCCGGACTTCATCGCGCTCACCGTCGCCACCCGGCGCGGTCAGGTATTCACCGGCCTTCTCGCCGAGGAAACCGCGACCACCGTGAAGCTCCGCCGCGCCGAGGGACAGGAAGACGTCCTGCTGCGCTCCGAGATCCAGGAGCTCCGTCCGTCTGGTCTGTCGCTGATGCCCGAGGGACTCGAGCAGAACATCAGCCCGCAGGAGATGGCCGACCTCATCGCGTTCCTGAGGCGCGGCGGATGATCTATCGGCGCGAGCGCGGGCCGGCTCGACCCCGATCACTTCACGACCAGGCCGTCGAACTCGCGGCGAGCGGGACCGTCCGCTGCCGTCGCCTGGTGCCGCATCAGGCAGTAGACATCGTACCGAGCGGCGGCGGCCGATTCGTCCTCCGACCCGGCGGCGACCACGCGATAACGATCGCCCATGTAATAGCGCGCGGCGTCGACCTGCTCGCGCGGAAACCGAGGGTCGCTCGGATGGACCGCGACGACGATCCGATGCGCGGAGGCATCCGGATGCTCCCGATCAAGCCACGCGGCCAACCCGCGCCAGTCGGCCTTGAGCGTCGGGCTGTAGGCATGCAGGAGCGTCAGCGACAGATACAATCCCGCCGCGGCGAGCGGCCAGCGGAGCAGGGGAGGCAACCGCGTCAGGCCGTACGCCAGCAGCAACAGGTACGCCGGCGCGATGAAGAGATGATAGCGGGACGGCCCGAAGATTGGCTGGCTCAGATAAGAGTACACGTACATGGCAACCGGCGCCGACGCCGCCCAGGCGAGCAGGATCGTGTTCTCGGTGGGATGATCGAGAAGAACCCTCCGACGGCCCGTTTGCGGCTCGCGGACGAGGTGGAATAATCCCAGCGCCACGATGGCCAGGCAGACGACGAGCACCAGGCGGTTGCCGCCGACATACTCGATCGGGACCGCAAGCAGGTACTTGAGCGAATAGCGCGGCATCGGGTAATCGGTGCCGTGGTCGAGGTAGCGCCGGAGCCACGGTGCGATCGCCAGCGCGACGCCGACCTGGATCACCAGCCATCGGCGAACGCCAAGTGTCAGCGACCGGCCCACCAATAGGTAGGCCAGCTCGTGCGCGGCGATCATGAACAGGCCCAGGGGATGACTGTAGGCCAGGGCCACGAGGGTGAGGGAATAGACCCCGCAGCGCAGAGGGTGGGCGTCCCGGCGAAATGACAGCAGCAGGAGCCACGAGACGGCCGTCACGAGCACCAGCCAGGCGTACATCCGTGCCTCTTGCGAGTAATACACCAGCGGAGGGCAAACGGCCGACAGCCAGGCGGCCCAGAGGCCGGTAGGCGCGTCGAACACGTCGCGGCCGATCCGGTAGACCACGCCCACGGTGGCCAGGCCGCACAGGGCGCTGAAGGCACGGCCCGCCAGGTCGGATGGCCCCGCCAGCGCGAGCCAGGCGTGCAGAACCAGCGGATGCAACGGAGCCCGGGTGCCGTCGATCCGGTCGAGCTCCGCGACCATTGCCCGGATCCCCCCGGCGCGGGCGACCTTCATTGTCACAACCTCGTCGTACCAGAGGCTCGACGCGTCCAGGTGCCAGAAGCGCAGGGTCGCCGCCGCGACCAGGATTGTCGCCAGGATCAGAGTCCGCGCGATCGGCCGTCGCTGTATCTCGACGCGGCGATCTGGCGGAGCGTCGACCATCCCGGCTTCTGGATCAACCATCGTGCAAGCCCTCCGGAGTTGAGTGATAATCGGTCGGCGGCGGCGGGGCCAGATCAAGTTGGTGGGGCCGTGTCCCATCAGTTCGGGACGAAGTGGGCGAGGGACTGGCGATGAATCGACTCGCGGGCAAGGTTGCGGTGATCACGGGCGCGGGCATGGGGATCGGCCGGGCGACGGCCGAGCTGTTTGCCGAGGAGGGCGCGGCCGTCGTCATCGCCGAGCGGAACGAGTCGACCGGCCGGGAGGTCGAGCAGATCATCCAGCGAGCCGGCGGCCGTGCTCTGTTCGTCCCGACCGACATCTCCGACGAGCCGGGCGTCGAACGGATGGCGGCCGAGGCCGTGGCGTCGTTCGGGTCGATCAACATCCTGGTAAACAACGCCGCGGTCTTCCTCCTGCGCGGCATCGACGCGACCGTGGCCGAGTGGCGCGAGGCGCTCGACGTCAACGTGATGGGCCCATCGCTCGTCGTCAAGCATGTTGTCCCCGCCATGCGACGGGCTGGAGGCGGCGCGATTGTCAACCTGGGGTCGATCTCGTCGTTCATCGCGCAGCCGAACTTCGTCACGTACAACACCACCAAGGCTGCGATTCTGGGCCTGACCCGTTGCACGGCGATGGACCTCGCCCCGGATAACATCCGGGTCAACGCCGTCTGCCCGGGCGTGGTCTGGACGCAGATCGTCGAGAAGCAGGCGACCGCGATGGGCCTCGACCGCGCCGGCGTGGACATCCATCCCGAGTGGGCCGGAGCGCAGTTGATCAAGCGGTGCGCCGACCCGCGCGAGATCGCCTACGCGATCCTGTTCCTCGCCTCGGATGAGGCCTCGTTCATCACCGGCACGCCGCTGATGGTGGACGCGGGATACACCGCGCGGTGACGACGCGGCGGGTTCGGATTCCGGCCGGCGGTTACAGGCCCGAACAAAAAGGGAGCAAAAAGGGGACAGGCATCTCGAAGACTCGGACAGTCCCCATTTTGATCGGGCCGGTTCGAGTCTGTCCCGGACGCCCACGAAGTGGGCGTCCGGAGCAGACTGGAACCTCCCTCTCTCGCCCGCGCGCGACGCAACCGCAACGCGCTCTAAATCGATCCATGTAAAGGGAAAGCGGGGCCGAGAGTCGGCGAACGGAGTCGACTCCGACAGGGGCCGAATCCGGCGGTCTTCGTGTCGGAGGCGGCTCCGTCCGCCGATCTTCGCCTTCCCTCTGGCGTGGACCTCTTCAGGCGCCCCTCGTCGCCGCGCGCGAATCCGGATCCCCGCCCGATCGTCCACCTCACCCGCCCATCGCGACGATGCTCAGCCCGTAGCGGTCGGCCAGGTAGCCGGCCAGGGCGATGACGTCCTGCTGGTCGAGGAGGATCGTCTTGCCGGCCTCGATGGCCAGGACGCGGGCGCCGGCCTTGTGGAGGTTCTCGATCGTGGTGACGCCGATCGTGGGGACGTCGAAGCGCATGTCCTGCTGCGGCTTGGCGACCTTGACGAGGGTCCAGCCGCCGGCGCGGCAGAGCAGGCCGGCGCGCTCGATGCAGCGATCGGTGCCCTCGATGGCCTCAACCGCCAGGGCGGCCTTCTCCTTGATGGCCACGGACTGGCCGACGTCGAGGCGGCCCATCTCCTTGGCGAGGTTCCAGCCGAACTCGATGTCCTTGCGCTCGCCGGGGGTAGGCGAGCGGCGAGTCAGCACGCCGTCCTTCACGAGCAACTCCGGGCAGAAGTCCAGCGCCGAGGCGAAGGTCATGCCGTCCCGCTCGAACTCGGCGATGACCCCGAGCAGGAGGCTGTCGTCGCGGTTGTCGACCCGATTGCGAAAGTACCACCAGCGGATTGTCCGGAAGTCCGGCATGAGCTGGACCATCCGCCAGGGGGTGTAGATGACGTTCTTGGTCACCTTGCCCGCCATGATGATCCGGCGGACGCCCAGGCGGCGGAACGCCCGGATCATGCCGCCCAGCCGGGCGACGCCGGCGAGCTGGAACGAGTCGCAAAGCGCGCGCAGCTCAGCCGGGGCCTCGTACTTGATGCCGACGCAGGCGATGCGCAGGCCCTGTCGGCGCGCGGCCTCGGCGAACAGGATCGGAAACCGCCCGCTGCCGGCCAGCAGGCCGATCGGGGCGTTGGTGTCGGTCTGGTCGTGCGAGACGGCGGTGCGGTGATGGCCGCGCCTGGTACCGAGGATCGTCATGCGAGACCCTCCGTGGCACCGTCCTCCGTGGCGGAGTCGGAACCGGAACCGTCATCGGTCGTCAGACCATCGAGGTGGCCCTCGGACAGCGCGGCGGTGATCTCGGCGATGCGGGCGGAGAGCTCGCGGAGCTGGCGGTGCATCTCGGGGAGGCGGGCGATCATCTGGAAGACCCGGCGCTGTTCGCGGACGGGGATCGCGGGCGAGCCGAGGACGTTCTGGCCGTCGGGGACATTTCGGTGCACGCCCGCCTGGGCGCCGACGATCACGCCGCTGCCGATCGTGGTGTTGTCCTTGATCCCGGCCTGGCCGGCCATGATGACGTGGTCGCCCGTCTTGCAGCTCCCGGCGATGCCGACCTGGCCGCAGAGGAGGTTGTGGCGGCCGATCTGATTGTTGTGGCCGATCATGACGAGGTTGTCGATCTTGGTCCCCTCGCCGATGCGGGTGGCCTCGAAGGTGGCGCGGTCGATCGTGCAGTTCGAGCCGATCTCGACGTCATTGCCGACCTCCAGCCGTCCCGAGTGAGGAATCTTCACGTGCCGGCCGTTGCTGGTCCGGTAGCCGAAGCCGTCGCCGCCGAGCACGGTGCCGGCGTGGACCTCGACCCGGTCGCCCAGCACGACGCCCGGATAGAGCACGACATTGGGATGGATGACGCATTCACGGCCGAGCGTGCAGCCCGCGCCGATGACGGCGCCGGGATGCAGCGTGCAGCCATCGCCGATCGCGGCGTCCTCACCCACACAGGCGAACGGATAGATCGCCACCTCGCGGCCGAGCCGGGCCGAGGGGGCGACGCTCGACTGCGGATGAACGCCGGTCCATCGCGATCGGCCGGTGCCGCTCAGGTGGGTGCGGACGGCCAGGAACGCGGCCATTGGGTCGTCGACCTCGATGACGGCGAGGTTGTCGGTTGTTTCCCTGTGATCGACCGTGAAATGCGGGCCGACGATGGCGGCTGAGGCGGGCGAACTTCGAAGTTGCTTGGCGAAGCGCTCGCTCTCGATAAAGGTGATGTCGCCGGGGCCGGCCTCGCCCACCGGCCGGGCCGAACGGATCGAGACGTTGCCATCACCGACCAACCGACCGCGGACGAGGTCCGCGAGCTGTCCCACCGTTGCGACCACGAGCGTTATCCTTTCTTCCCTGAAAGGAGTCGACGAGGACCGGCGATAGGGGGGTCGGTCACGGCGGGTACGGCCATCCAGTCCGGTCAGACCGGGAGTCGAAATGCACCGCCATCGCGAACCAAAGGGGAACGGGCCATCAGACCGCCGGGATGCTAAACCATCTCGGCAAGCCCGGCAAGGCGAGTCCGGCCCCGTCGACTCGAACAACCGGCGTCTCCTACCATCGACCCACGGAGGGCCGGAACTTCAGTGCCCGTTGAGCCGGGCGGGGACAAGTGCCATCAGATTCGCGACACGCGGCAGGTCAGTGGGGGCGTGGTCGACCCGGTCGAGCAGGAGCGCCGCGAGGCCGGCGCGCATCGCGCCCCGGACGTCGTTCTCGACGTCGTCGCCCACGCACATGACCCGCTCCGGCGGCAGGCCAAGGTGGTCGCAGACCGCGCGGAAGAACGAGGGATGCGGCTTGCGGTAACCGACTTCCGACGAGATCACCAGGCGATCGGCCCAGGGCGCCAGCTCGGGCAGACCGCTGACCACGCCGCGGAGCCGGCTGTCGAAATTGGACCCGACGCACAGCGCCACGTCCATCTCCTCAAGGGCGTTGAGCGTCGGCACGACGTCGGGAAAGCACCGCCAGGATTTCGGGCTGCTGAAGTGCTCCCACAACTCGTCGAACGCCCGATCCCGATCAGGGACCTCGGGCAGCACGCCCGCCACGATCTTTCGCCAGCGGCGCCGTTCCGTCTCCTCGTCAGTCGACCCGACCCCCTGCCCCGAGTGCACCTCGTCGCTCTGAAAATGCACCCCGAACCGCCTGCGCACCGAGCGCGTTGGTAGCTTCACGCCCTGCCGCCCTGCCGCCGCCGTATAGGCGGACGCCACCGCAGGCTCCGG